>JBDSGY010000152.1:0-4075 GCA_039918755.1 Steroidobacteraceae bacterium | reverse complement strand
CTCACCATCGACAGCAAGGGCAATGGCTCGTTCTACAACAAGTCCGGCGTGCAGGTGGCCGACATCACCAGCGGCGCGGTGCCGCAGAACTCTGAGAATGCGCGGCGTTTCCTGGCGGCGCTGGCCCAGAGCACCGGCGAGTCCGCCAGCACGGCGCCGGGCGCTGCGCATGCGCCGGAGCGGACGCCTGCCACCACCGCTGCACCTGCAGCCACCACACCGGCGCCTGCCGGTGAAGTCAAAACCTTCCCGATGGAAGATCCCGCGCCAGGCAAGGAACCGCCCCGCTAGCGAGCCGCATCAATGGGGCAGCAGCCACAGCGCCAGTGGCACATACGCCAGCGCCAGCAGCACCGAGATGGAAGCGGCGCTGGCGGCCAGCTCGCGATGCAGATGCTCGCGGTTGGCGATCACCACGGCGCTGAATCCTATGGGTGCTGCGGATCCCAGCAGCACCACCGAGCGCATCAAACCCTCGAGGCTGAAGAGCCACACGCAGCAGAAGCCCAGCGCAAGACCGGCCACCACGCGCAGGCCGAGCGTCGCCAGCACGCGGCCGTCGAGCAGCAGGCGCGCATCAAACAGCACCCCCAGCGCCACAATCACCAGCAGCAGGATCAGGCGACCGACCGTGCCCAGCACCGTCACTGCAAGGTCCGGCAATGCGATGCCGGCACCGTTGAGCGCCAGTGCGGCAATGAGCGCCCATAGCGGCGGAAAGCTGGCGACGCGGCGCAGGATGGGACCAAAACCGGTGCCGTGACCGCCATACCAGGCGGCGATGCCATACACCAGGCTGCCGGCACAGAGCGCATTGCCCAGGTCGAACAGCGCCATGTGCGCAAACCCGACCTGTCCCCACACCGCAATCACGAACGGAAACAGGAAACCATTGTTGATGGACATCCCGCAGATCGTGAGTGCGCCCTGTTCTGCACGGGGCAGCTGCAGCACCCTGCCCAGCAGCAGCGACAGGCCTAGCGTTGCCACGATGATCAGCACTCCGCTGAGCGGCAATGCGATGAGCTCACGCTGGAGCGGAATGCGGCTCACATCGGCAAGGAACAGGGCCGGCAGGCCCACGGTAATCACCAGCTGCAGCATCCTGCCGGCCTGCGGCGGTGCCAGCCACCCGAGCCGTCGGGCGAGATAGCCAGCAGCAAAGAGCCCGATCAGCAGGGCAATGCGCAATTCCACGGACATCGGCAGTTCAGGCCCCGCAAGGCGCCGGAAGGGGCGCAGGCTGCTATCATGACATGCCATGCCGATCATTCAATCCGCGCACAACCTGCGCAAGCCACACACCGAAGAGCCTGCGCCCTTCGGCATCCGCGTCAGCCTGCAGGTGAACGACCCGTTCCGCAGGCTGCTGGGTCCGGACTGGCATCGCATGCACTGGTACCGGTCGGCTGAAGAGCGTGATGCGGCGCTGGCCGAGATGAGCCGGCGCCACGACTACTCACGTCCGAAGGACGCCCCGACGCTCACCTATACCAAGGTCGAGAATCTCGCAGCGAGCCGCGGTCTCTCCTGACCACAACCGGCAGCGGCCGGCATGTCAGAACGTGCGGCCTACCGACAGGTAGAAGGCATGCCGGCCGCCATCGTCGCGACCGAACGCAAACCAGGCGGGACCCAGGAAGGTATCCAGGCCCAGGAACAGGCTGGCATCCTTGCGCGCGCCGCTGAAGCTCATGTCGGTGCGCTGCTGCCACACGTTGCCCGCCTCCAGTGACATGCCCGCATAGATCGGCACGTTCAGGAATCCTTCGCCGCCACTGCCGATCTTGCGGTAGTACAGCAGTCGCGCGATGCCGTAGTTAGGCCCGATCAAGGAATCGGCCGACATGCCCGACAGGTTCAGGAATCCACCAAGCGGAAAATAACTGCGCGCGTCGGCGAATTCGGGGTTCAGAAGGGTGCCGGCAGAGGCCCAGGCAATCACGGTGCTCTTGCCCCAGGAATGCGCGATGCGCCAGTCGATATTCACCGAATCGGAGACCCGACTGAGTGACCGCGCAGAGACCTGTCCGCGCCATTCGAGGCTGGCTGCCACGCCGCTCTGCGGAAACGCAGCGCTGTCCAGGCTGTCGAAGGTGTAACGCGCAAAGACTTCATTGTTGTGGAAGTAGAGCGCGGGATCATCGGTCTCACCGAGGCGCACGCTTGATCTGCCGATCTCGCGCTCGGCGCCCGCACGCAGTTCGCCAGACAGGCCCAGCTCGCGTCCGATGCTGCCGCCGAAGCGCAGCGAACGCACGCGCAGCTCGCCCACCTGTTCCTCCGCCTCGAATTCGGGAACTGCCCTGATCTGGAACAGCACGGTTGGCTCCACGAACCAGCGCCGCCGCGGCGAGAACGGCAGGTACAGCTGGGTGCCCAGCCGTGGATTGCCGCCGAGCTGCGCATCCCAGACCCACTCCGCGCCCAGGCTGTTGATATCGGTGAACAGCAGTCGCGTGGCGGCATCGAACGTGGAGTTGCCGGCGAAGTCGTCCTGCAGCCGCAGTCCAAACCGCAGGTAGTTCGGACCCCAGGAATTCGGATGCACGGAGAACACGACGTCGGCCGCATCCGGTTGCGCCACGTCTGCAGCCACCACTTGGTAATCCAGCGATTCCAGCAGACCCTGGCCGTAATACCGGCTCATTCTGCGGCCGAGTCTTGTGACATCGAGGGGAGCGCCCGCGAGGTCACCAAAGAGCCGGGTGACGGATCTGGCATATGCGAGCGAATCGTCCTCAGTACGGACGGCGTGCACCATGGGTACGAACACCTCACGGCGGCGTGAGGCCAGATACCGCTCGTACTGCTGCGGCGGCACCGCCAGCGCTGCCAGTCGTTGCCGCGCTTCGGCTGCAGCCGCGGTGCCCGCGAGCACGATCCGACGCAGGTTGTTGAAACCATATGACGAGGTGTTGGGCAGCTTCGGGCTGACCAGCACATCACTGCTGGAGAGCGTCGCGATCTGCTTCTCGCTTTCGCGCCGGATCAGGATGGTGAGCATCTGGTTGGCGACATTGGCCACCGATTCCAGCCGGTCGCGACCTGCCAGCGGAAAACCCACATCGACCACGATCAGCAGATCCACATCCATCGACCGCGCTACGTCTACGGGCAGGTTGTTGGCGATGCCGCCATCCACCAGCAGACGCCCGTCCCGCTCCACCGGTGCGAAGATCCCGGGTGCGGACACGCTGGCCCGCAGCGCGCTGGCAAGATCGCCTTCCTTCAGGATTACCGCCGTACCGGTTTCAAGATCGGTGGCCACGGCGCGGAACCGCGTCGGCAGCCGATCGAAATCCGTCACGCGGGCAACCGGCAGCGTCAGCGTGCGCAGCAGCTGCGTGAGCTTCTGTCCCTGTATCAGTCCGCTGGGCAGATGGAAACTGCCATCACGAAACCCCAGGGGCAGCTGCACCAGGAAATCGCGGTCCTCACGCTTGCGGCGAAAGCTCAGGCCATTGCGTGCCGGTCGATCACGGAAAGCATCCTGCCAGTCGACGCCTGCGAGTTCGCGTTCGATCTGCGCCGCAGACATGCCGCTCGCGTACAGGCCGCCCACCACCGCGCCCATGCTGGTGCCGGCAATGGCATCGATGGGCACGTGCATCTCTTCCAGCGCCTTCAGGACACCCACATGCGCCGCGCCCCGGGCCCCGCCCCCGGACAGCACCAGACCGATGCGCGGGCGCGCAGGGACGGGACTGACCGCATCCTGCGCCCGTACCGCGGAGGGGTCGACAAGGCAAAGCCAGCCGGCAATCAGGGCAGGGAAAATCGGGCGCATCAGGCCTGCAAGGATAATCGGCCTCGCCGCCGCTTGGCCATGCACGGTAAGCTTGCGGGCCATGCCGCTCATAATCGTTTCGCTGGTCATTCAGGCACTGCTGATCGTCCATTGCATCAAAACCGGCCGCAACCAGATCTGGATCTGGGTGCTGGCCCTGCTCTCGTATGCCGGCATCATCGCGTATGTGGCGGCCGAGCTGGTGCCGGATCTGCTGCGCAGCCGCGCCACGCAGCGCACCGTCAAAGGCGTGAAGAAGGCGCTCGACCCCGAAGCCGACCTTCG
>JBDSGY010000151.1:0-3059 GCA_039918755.1 Steroidobacteraceae bacterium | reverse complement strand
GTAGAGCGTCGCCCTTACAAGGCGAATGTCGGGGGTTCGATCCCCTCAGCACCCACCAAGTTTTCGTTTGATGTGGTCTAGCAGCGGAGCGGTAGTTCAGCTGGTTAGAATACCGGCCTGTCACGCCGGGGGTCGCGGGTTCGAGTCCCGTCCGCTCCGCCAGTAATGCAACAACCACATCACATCCAGTAGATCCATGCTGCAAAATATTCGCGACAAGATGCAGAGCCAGAAATGGCTCACCTACCTCGTGCTCGGCGCGCTCGCGCTGGTATTCGCCGCCTGGGGCGCATACGGAATAGTCAACGAGGGTTTCGGCGGCGCCGACTATGCCGCCAAGGTCAACGGGGAAAAGATTCCCGCGGCCGAAGTGAATTCCTTGTGGCAACAGCAGTTGCCGCAGATCCTGCAGGCCTATGGCGGCAACCTGAGCGACGCGCAACGCGCGGAGTTCCAGCAGCGCCTGCTCGACAACGCCGTGCGCGGCCTCGCCACCAACCAGTACGCCCACAAGGTTGGCTTCCGCATTTCCGATGAGCAGCTCGGCCAGGCCTTCCGCAGCGAGCCTGCCTTCCAGATCGACGGCAAATTCGACCTGGTCGCCGCTCGCTCGCGCCTGGCAGCCGCAGGCCTCACCGAAGCGGGCTACGTGAATGACCTCAAGCGCAGCCTGCTCATCAACCAGATGTTCAGCGCCATCGGCGTTTCCGACTTTCTGACCCCTGGCGAGAGCAAGCGCCTGCTGGCGCTGCTGGATGAAGAGCGCGAGCTGCGCTATGTGATGCTGCAGCCGGATGCTTACCTCACCAGCGAGCCGGTGGATGCTGCTGCGATCGATGCCTGGTACAAGGCGCATGCCGCGGAATTCACACTGCCCGAGTCCGTGAAGCTCGCCTATGCGGAGCTCGCCCTCGCGGACGTGGCCGCCACGGTCGCGGTCACCGACGACATGGTGCGCGAGCGTTACGAAAAGGACAAAGCCAGCTACATCTCGCCGGAAACGCGGCGCGCCAGCCATATCTTGATCACTGTGGACTCGGAGACGTCCGATTCGAAGGCGGCTGCCACCGCCAAGGATCTCTACGGGCGCATCAAGGCCGGCGGCGATTTCGCAGCACTGGCAAAGCAGTATTCAAAGGACACGGTCTCGGCCGAGAAGGGCGGGGACCTCGACTGGGCCGCGCGCGACATCTACGAAAAGGAGTTCGCCGACAAGCTCTTCGCCATGCAAGAGGGCGAGGTCAGCGAGCCGGTGAAAACGCGGTTCGGCTACCACATCATCCGCCTGGATGGCGTGCGTCCCGCGGCTGGTCGCAGTCTCGAGGACGTGCGTGCCGAGCTCACGGTAACCATGCGCAATGAACTGGCCGTCACCCAGTTCGGCACCCGCCAGGACCAGCTGCAGGCAAAGCTCGAGCGCACCGGCAACACACTCGATCAGCTTGCCAAGGAATTCGGCATGCAGCGCGGCGAAGTGGCGGACTTCCAGCGTGGCACCGGTGGCCTGCCACTGGGTTCCGATGCAGACCTCAACAGCGCCATATTCAGCGAGGCGTCGATCCAGCAGAAGCGCGTCGGTGGCCCGGTGCAGCTGGGCGAAGACCGCATCACGATCTTCCAGGTGGTGGATCACCATCCAGCCAAGCTCAAGCCACTCGACGAAGTGCGCGCCAGCATCGTGACTGCGTTGCAGCGCGAGCGCGCGACGGTGGCCGCGCTGGCGGCCGGCGAAGCTGCGGCCGCCCGGCTGGCCAAGGGCGAATCCTTCGAGGCAGTTGCCGCCTCGCTGAAGCAGAAACCCGAGGCCGCACGCTTCATCTCGCGCAGCTCTCCGGACCTGCCGGTGGAAATCCGTGATGCCGTGTTCGCGGCGGCGCGCCCCGTCGCCGGCAAGCCTTTCGTGAAGGCGATGAAGGTCGACGGGGGCAATGTGGCCGTGCTTGCTGTCACCGGCGCACGCGTGCAGCCGATGTCCGACAACCCGCAGCTGCAGCAGATGCGCTCGCAGCGCGAGCTCAAGCGATACAGCGAGCGGGAAATCGACGGCTACGTGGCCGAGATCATGAAATCGGCCAAGGTCCGCACCAACCCGCAGGCTTTCCAGTAATCAGCCTGCGGCCGAATCGTCGGGAAAGCTCATCCCGACGGTGCTGAAGCCGCCGTCCACGTAAAGGATCTCCCCGCTCACGCCGCTGGCCATGTCCGAGCACAGGAAGGTCGCGGCCTTGCCCACGTCTTCCTGGGTGACATTGCGGCGGATGGGCGAGGTATGCGCCACATGCGCGAGCATCTTGCGCAGGCCCGGGATGCCCGCAGCCGCCAGGGTCTTTATGGGCCCCGCGGAAATACCGTTGACCCGCACCCCCTTGGGGCCCAGATCCGCCGCCAGGAAGCGCACGTTGGCTTCCAGGCTGGCCTTGGCCAGCCCCATGACGTTGTACGAGGGCACCGAGCGCACCGCGCCCAGGTAGCTCAGCGTCAGGATGGACGCGGCCCGTCCGGTCATCAGCGGCGCTGCAGCGCGCGCCAGCGCCACCAGGCTGTAGCTGGAGACGTCATGCGCCACCGCAAAGGCTTCCCGGGATGTGCTGGACACGAAATCGCCGGCCAATGCCTCGCGTGGGGCGAAGGCCACGGCGTGGACCAGGATATCGAGCGAGCCCCAGTCCGCGGTGAGGTGGCTGAACACGGCGTCGATCTGGCTGTCCACGGTCACGTCCAGTGGCAGCACGATCTTCGACCCCACCGAGTGGGCCAGCGGCTCGACGCGGTCCTTGAGCTTCTCGTGCCCGTAGGTGAAGGCGAGTTCAGCCCCGTGCTCGTGCATTGCCTGCGCAATGCCCCACGCGATGGAACGGTCGGTCGCGACGCCGATGATCAGCGCGCGCTTGCCAGCGAGAATTCCCATGAAGGCCCCTGTAGATGAATTCTATAAGGGCGCGATGATACCCCCGTCAGGAACCCCTGCGCACGAAGGCCACCAGCTTCTGCCCCGGGCGGATCGAGCCAGTGCTCGCGATCTTGTTCCACTCGCGCAGGCTGGTCACGGTTACCCGCAA
>JBDSGY010000150.1:0-4786 GCA_039918755.1 Steroidobacteraceae bacterium | reverse complement strand
CGCAAGCCGCTGGTTGGCTACAAGGTCGTGTTCATCCCCTTCGCGGACGGCAAGCCCAATGGGCTTCCCGTCGATGTACTGCGTGGATTCGTCAGCGCTACGGGACAGGCCTGGGGTCGACCCGTCGGGCTTGCGGTCGATCAGCGCGGCGGGCTGCTGATCGCGGACGACGTGGGCAACTCGATCTGGCGAGTGGTCGCCGCCCCGTGATGCATGGTGACCCGGGCACTCATCCAGCAGTGACATCGTGCTGACCGCGGCCATTCTGCAGCGCCTGGCCATGCAGGCCGACAGTGTCGACCAGCCGATCGAAGCCGATCTGTGGGATGTCGAACGCCTTGAGCGTCACGGCCGATCGCTGGCGGAAAGCAGTGGTGCCTTCGCCGATCGCGAGCGACTGGACCTTGCGGAGCGGTTGCGCAGCAACGCACAGGCGCTCGAGTCTGCCTATGAGGCCATCGCCACCGCGCTGCGGGCAGGACGCGCCATCACTCCCGCTGCGCAGTGGCTGGTAGACAATTTTCACGTCATCACCGAACAGCTCACCGATGTGCCGCTGCGGCTGACGCCGCGCGTGTGGCGCCACCTGCCCGCGGCCGATCATGCGGACGCAGTGGGTTGGCCCCGCGTATTCCACATCGCCACGGAATACCTGCGCCACACACTCTGGGAGTTCAATCCCGAATCCCTGGCGCGGCTGCTGAAGGGATACCAGGACGCCACGCCGCTGAAGATGCGCGAGTTGTGGTTGCTGTATCCGATTCTGCGCATTGTACTGATCGACGAACTGGTGTGCATTGCCATGCGGGTGGAGGAATCGCTGGCGGCACGTGCGGCTGCCGACCAGCTGGCGGACCTGCTGGTGAGTGAATCGACAGCCGAGCCAGACGGCTACGATCCGCTCAGGTCGCTGTGGATGGAAGGGCCGATCATCGCGTCGTACATCGTGCAGCTTGCGCACCGTCTGCATGGGATGGGTGAACGTGGCCGCCCGCTGCTGGATGGCCTGTCGCAGGAACTGGCCCGGCGCGGCACCACCATCGATGACTACATCCAGCGGCAGCACGCGCGGCGCAGCGCCAACAACCTGGCAGCGCGCAACATCATCACCAGCCTGCGCGCGCTCACGTCATTCGACTGGCGCTCGCTGTTCGAGAAAACCTCGCAGGTCGAGCTGCTGCTGCGTGCGGAACCAACCTATATCAACTGCGATCGACGCACGCGCGACCGCTATCGAAGCTGCATCGAGGAACTCGCCACCGCGACGATGCAGCATGAAACGACGATCACGCAGAGCGTGCTGGCCCTGCTGACGTTGCAGCATGACCTTGGGCCTCAGGCTACCGACCTTGGCAGCTGGCTGATCGGACCCAGGCGGCTGGAACTTGAGGCGGCGCTGAGCTTTCCGTCCTCCCTTTCACATCGTGTGCGCCGCGGGGTGGTGCGCCAAGCACGCCTGCTCTATCTCGGTGGCATTGCTGCTGTGACGCTGCTGCTCACCGCGGTCGCCATCCACGTGGGCACCGACTGGCAGGCAGGTCTGCATCCTCTGCTGTGCCTGCTCGCCGTGCTGGCGCTGTTCCCGCTTTCGGAAGTTGCCATCGCCTTTCTGAACCGCCAGTGGATCCGTGCATTTCCACCACGGCATCTACCGCGTCTCGCGCTGGAAACGGGACTGCGGGACGGGATGAAGACGCTGGTCGTCGTGCCGACGCTGCTGTGTACCCCGCAGGATGCAGCGCTGGCGTGCCGCCAGTTGCAGATCCACGCACTGGCCAATTCCGACCCGCTCATTCATTTCGCGCTGCTCTCGGACTGGAGCGACAGCGCCAGCGAGGCTGCGCCGGGCGACGACATCGTGCTCGCCGCCGCACGCGATGCGATCGCGGCGTTGAACCGTTCCATGCCCGTCGCAGCCGGCAACGACGCCAGATTCTTTCTGCTGCACCGCCGGCGGCTGTGGAGCAGCGGCGAAGGCTGCTTCATGGGTTGGGAGCGCAAGCGCGGCAAGCTCGAGGAACTGAACCGCCTGCTGCTGAATCATGGCATCACCAGTTTTCTGCCGGACGCAGAGGGTGTGCTGGCCGTCCCCAGTGGCATCAGCTACGTACTCACGGTGGATGCTGACACGCGCCTGCCGATGGGCTGCGTGAAGGATCTGGTTGGTATCGCCGCGCATCCGTTGAACCGCCCCGAGATATCAGCGGAGCGTCGCGTGATCCAGGGGTACGGCGTGCTGCAGCCCCGTATCACGCCGCTGCTGCCCAGCACCGAAGAGCGCTCGCTGTATCGGGAAATCGTCACCAGCGGCAGTGGCGTGGATCCGTATGCCGCCGCGGTCTCGGATTTGAACCAGGACGTGTTTGAGGAAGGCCTGTTCACTGGCAAGGGCCTCTACGATCTACGCGCGTGGGAAGCCACGGTCGGGCATCGCGCGCCCGTCAATACACTGCTGAGCCATGATCTGTTCGAGGGCCTGTTTGCACGCTGCGGCCTGGTAACCGACATCGAACTCTTCGAAGACTTCCCCAGTCACTCGGAAGTCGCGGCGGCCCGCTCGCATCGCTGGATTCGTGGCGACTGGCAGCTGCTGCCGTGGATCGCCGGACTGCGCGGCCGCCTGCCGCCACTGGGCCGCTGGAAGATGCTCGACAACCTGCGGCGCTCGCTGGCTGCTCCCTGCTCCGTGGCGCTGCTCGTCGCTGCATTTGCGGACAATGCTGCCCATCCGCTGGTCTGGCTGATCGTGGTACTCGGTCCGTGGCTGTGGCCGGCGCTCAGCACGGCCTTCGTGCGGCTGCTCAGGTGGCCCGTGGCCGGTTCATTGCGCGTGCATTTCCGCCGCCTCGCTGCGGATCTGCTGCACGATCTGCTGCGCGGCGCGGTGTCGCTGGCATTGCTCGCGCAGAACGCCTGGCTGAGTGTCGACGCGATCTCGCGGGCGGTCTTCCGGCTGACGATCTCCCGGCGCCATTTGCTCGAGTGGATCACAGCGGCGCAGTTGAAGGCGGTCAGCGACAGTGCGTTGATCACCTTCGTCTGGCCACTCAAGAGCGCCAGCATCGTCATCGTTGCATCGGCGGCTGCGCTGCTGGCGGCGAATCCTCAGTCGTTCAATGCCTTCGTGCCATTTCTGGTGCTGTGGTGGCTCTCGCCGGTGCTGGCGCAGCTCATCAGCCGGCCCCTGGATGCCCAGCAGCCGGATGACGAGATTCCGGATGATGTGGAAGCCGAACTGCGCGCCGTCGCGCGCCTGACGTGGACCTTCTTCGAGCGCTTCGTCACTGCTGAAGACAACTTCCTGCCACCCGACAACTTTCAGGAAGATCCGGCGCCCGTCGTGGCGCATCGCAGCTCGCCCACGAATTTCGGGCTGTATCTGCTTGCCTGCGTCTCTGCCCGGGACTTCGGCTGGCTGGGTTTGCAGGATCTGGTCGGGCGGCTGAACGCGACCCTGGCTTCGCTGCACAAGCTCGAGCGCTTCGATGGCCATTTCCTCAACTGGTATGACACGCGCACACTGGCGCCATTGCTGCCAAGGTACGTCTCGACCGTGGACAGCGGCAATCTGGCCGGTCACCTGCTCACACTGCGACAGGCCTGCTTCGAGTTGCGACACGGACCACTGCTCTCGGCCCGTGCATTCAGCGGAGCGCTGGATGCGCTTAGCCAGTGCCGCAGTGCGCTGGCCGCGACGCCCGAAGCCGGATTCACCACCGCGCGCGAGCGTCGCGAGATGCATGTGGCGCTGGAACACATACAGCTTGGCCTGGGCCGCGAAGGCGCAACGCTCGCAGCTGGCCGCAGCACCTTGCAGGCTGCGGTGCAGGACATCGAACGTCTGGTGCAGCACACCGCGGTCACGATGCCGGCCAATGTGACGCGGTGGCTGCGGATCGCCGCGGGCGACCTCCAGTCACATCTGCGTGATCTGCAGCTGCTGGTGCCGGTACCGTCTCCCACGGCGCTCGAACCCGACGAGTACGATCTGGTGCAAAGCTTGGAGTCAGCGCTGGACAAGCACGCCACGCTGGAAGATGCCGCGCGATATCTGCAGAAGTTGCAGGTCGCGGTGCAGCCGAATGCAGGGGTTCCGGAAGTTGCCCGCGTGCGGGCCCCATGGATCACGGCGACCGCAGGCGGCCTCACGCAGTGCGCCACATTGATGACCGCCCTGGATGATATTGCTGCGCGTTGCGAGGCCATGGTCGCGGAGATGTCCTTCGGCTTCCTGTTCGATCGCACCCGCGGACTGTTTTCGATCGGCTATCGCGTCACCGATCAGACGCTGGATGCCGGCTATTACGACCTGCTGGCTTCAGAGGCCCGGCTCGCAAGCCTGGTAGCCATCGCCAAGGGCGACGCACCCCGCTCACACTGGCTGCGACTCGGCCGACGGCTCACCGGCGGCTCGCAGCGTCCCGTGCTCGCGTCCTGGTCGGGATCGATGTTCGAGTACCTCATGCCCGCCCTGGTGATGCAGGAGCCGCGCTACAGCCTGCTCGAGCAATCCAATCAGCGTGCAGTAGAAGAGCAGATCCGTTACGGCGAGCGCCACTCCCTGCCGTGGGGAATCTCCGAGTCGGCCTACAACGTGCGCGATCGCGAATACACGTACCAGTATTCCAGCTTCGGCCTGCCCTCACTGGGCTTGAAGCGGGGGCTGGCTGCGGACTATGTCGTGGCGCCGTATGCCACTGCGCTGGCCGCAATGTTCCGGCCCGTGGAGGCCTGCGAGAACTATCGCCTGCTCGCCAAGGCTGCCGGCCAGGGAGAGTTTGGTTTC
>JBDSGY010000149.1:0-2515 GCA_039918755.1 Steroidobacteraceae bacterium | reverse complement strand
ACTGTAGCTCGTAGGAACGCGACTACATTCGCATCTGGCCCGCGTTGACTTCGGCAGCACGTGGATTCGCCCATGCTGGTCGCTGGGCAAACTCGCTCTGCAGTGGACGAACACCATGAAAACCCTGGCGCTCGCGGTTTTGACCGTGCTTGGCCTTTGCACAGCGTGCAGCAAGAAGGACGAGCCTGTCGCAGCGCCCGTGCCCTCGCCGTCGGCAGACACGGCCACCCCGACCCCACCAGTGACGACGACCTCGCCGGCTGAAGTAGCACCCGGCGCGCCTGTGGCTGGCGCCATTGCACCAGCCGCCGGCGCCACCCCTGTGGCAGCCGCGGCTCCCGTGCATATGACTCTTGTTTCTGCACCCGGCAACTCAGTCGGCGGTGTCCTCACCGTGACCAACGAGGGAGACGCGGTTTCCATTCTGGGTGAGATCACCGGGCTTATGCCGGGCAACGAATATGGTTTCCACGTGCACGAGGTCGGCGTCTGCACGCCCCCCGATTTCACAAGCGCAGGCGGGCACTTCAATCCCACCAAGGATCCCCATGGCGGTCCGGAATCCAAAGCCCCGCACCATCTCGGCGACCTTCCGAATGCCAAGGCCGACAAGAACGGCCGCGCGCTCATCGATCTGACTGTCAAGGGAATGAACCTCGCCGACAAGGATGGCGCGCCCAGTGACATCCTTGGCAAGGCGCTCGTCGTTCATGCCATGCGGGACGACTACAAAACGCAGCCTTCCGGAAACTCCGGTGCGCGGATTGCCTGCGGTGTGATTAGCGCACGCCCGGACAATGCTTCAGCGCCGCAATGAATGCAGGCTGATTTGTCGCCAGCGAGAAGGGACCGCAATTCGGAACGGCGGGCGGTATCGGGCACATTGGAACGGGGTGAAAGCGCCACTTAGTGCTGTTACGCTGCCTGTTCCACAGCACGACCCGGGAGCGGACCATGTCCCCAGAGAGCGGAATTGCAGAACTCATGCAGCAGCGTGGCGACTCGCTGCGAAAGGCATGGCTGGAAACACTGAGCAGAGGCAATTCCCCCGGCAGCGTCGGCCGGATTTCCGCCTCCGACCTAGAGCAGCAGGCGTCAGAATTTCTGCACGAGCTGGCGCCGGCAATGCAGAGCGGCACCGATATAACCGCTCCTGCTTACAAGAGTGTGCTCGCGCTGCTGGATGCGATGTCGAAGTCGCGCGCCCAGCAGGGATTCTCCTCCTCGGATGTCGCCACCTTCATCTTCTCCCTGAAACGACCTCTGTTTGATCTGCTGTACACCGAATATGGTTCGGATTCCACACTGCTCGCGAACCGGATATGGCAGACGACCGAGCTGATCGACTCGCTCGCACTGCATACCGTCAAGACTTTTCAGCAATCGCGCGAGGAAGTGATCCGCCGACAGCAGGAAGAGATGCTCGAACTGTCGACACCAGTGGTCAAGCTGTGGGACGGCATCCTCGCGTTGCCGATGATCGGCACGCTGGATTCCGCCCGGACGCAGGTCGTGATGGAATCGCTGTTGAACAGCATTGTCGAGACAGGGTCGGAAATGGCCATCATTGATATCACCGGCGTGCCCACGGTCGACACGCTGGTTGCCCAGCATCTGATCAAGACCGTCACCGCACTGCGACTGATGGGTGCGGACTGCATCATCAGCGGGGTGCGCCCGCAGATTGCCCAGACGATCGTGCATCTGGGTGTCGATCTGCAGGGCGTGACAACCAAAGCCAGCCTGGCGGATGCACTGTCGCTGGCCCTGAAGCGTACGGGCTATTCTGTTACCCGCACGGGCACCTGACGTGCAGCGCATTCCCATCCTTCGCATGGGCGAGTTCCTGATCGTGTCGATTCAGGTCGACATGCAGGATCAGGTGGCGCTGCAGCTGCAGGATGACCTGACTACCGCCATCCGCAAGCATGCATCGAAGGGTGTATTGATCGACATCTCCGCGCTGGAGATGGTGGATTCCTTCATCGGCCGGATGATCTCCGACATCGCGGGAATGGGCCGGATCCTGGGCGCAGCCACCGTGCTGGTGGGTATGCAACCTGCCGTGGCCATCACGCTCGTGGAACTTGGCTTGTCCTTGCCCGGAGTGGCGACTGCGCTGAACGTGGAGCGCGGCATGGTGCTGCTGCGCAAACGGGACGCAGACGGCCAATGAGCGCCGAGGCGCCATTGCGATCCGAAGGGGACATGGTCATCGCCCGCCAGCTCGTACGCAAGTTGGCGCAGCAGGTCGGCATGTCCCTGGTTGATCAGACCAAGATCGTGACCGCGACAAGCGAACTGGCCCGCAACTGCCTGATCTACGGCGGCGGCGGCACAATGCAGCACGAGATTGTCGAAGCTGCCGGCCGCAAGGGGCTGCGCCTCTCGTTCATAGACCAGGGCCCGGGCATCCCGGACCTGGAGATGGCGCTCACGGATGAGTGGACCTCGGGGTCCGGAATGGGCTTGGGACTTTCTGGCACACGCCGCCTGGTCAATGAATTCGAGATCG
>JBDSGY010000148.1:0-3084 GCA_039918755.1 Steroidobacteraceae bacterium | reverse complement strand
CACGGGCGGGAGTTTCCTGATGCCATCGCGGGATTGGCCATGAAATTGCGCCGGCGTGAAACGGAGGTGTTCAGTCTGTCGTTTCTCGACTGCATCTGCTGCGGCTTCGGGGCCATCATCCTGCTGCTGGTGCTGACCGATGTGGACCAGCCCGTGGTGATCGAGAAGGCGCGCGTGGCGATGAATGGCCAGCTGCTGCGACTGCAGGAAGAGATATTCACCATCCGCGGTGAGACCGATACGCTCAATCGCGAACTGCAGGGCCGCATCTCGGCGCTGCGCGCCGAGCGCGCGCGACTGCTGCGGCTGCAGGGCGACCTCACGCAGGTGCGTGGCGAGTTCGCCGCCAGCCGCAGCGATGCGGCCGTCACCAACATCGTCGAGAGTGAGCTGGTTTCCGCCTACCAGGAACTCAGCGCCGAGATGGAGCGACTGCAGAAGCAGCCCCGGCCGCGTGCGAATCCTGCCGTCGCCGCGGTGGGCGGCATTCCGGTGGACAGCGAGTATGTGGTGTTCATCATCGACACCTCGAACAGCATGGTCGGCAATCACTGGGAAGCGACCGTTGACATCATGCGCGAGACGCTCGATATCTATCCCGAGGTGAAGGGCCTGCAGGTCATGAACGACCAGGGGCGCTTCATGTTCGATGGTCGGCCCGGGCAGTGGTTGACCGATTCAAATGCCTTGCGCCAGCGCATCCGCAACACGCTGCCCACCTGGACGCCGTTCAGCAGATCCAATCCCGTGCCGGGCATCGAGCTTGCGCTGCGCAACTACCGCAGTCCCGGCCAGCGCATGAGCATCTATGTGATTGGCGACGAGTTCACCGGCGAATCGATGCAGGCCGCGGCCGACAGCATCGCACGCCTCAATGCGGCCGATGGCAAGCGGCCGCGCGCGCGCATCCACGCCATCGGTTTTCCCGAGGGCGGGGGCATGGCGCCGTTTACAAACGTGCAGTTTTCGGCGCTAATGCGGGTGGTGACCACGCAGAATGACGGCACCTTCGTCGGCATCACCAACGAGAAACCATGTCGGGTATTCACGGAAGTCCTGGGCGTTCCCCGCTGCATGAGCCGCTAGGCGGATACATGCAGCGTGTGGTTGTGGTGGCGCTGGGGGCAGTGCTTGTTTCCTGCGGTGCAGTCAAGGTGCGTCCTGAACAGCAGTTGCCGCGCGCGCTGCTGCAGCCGCTGGACGTCCATGCCGCACTGGTGCTCGACGAAGAGCTGCGCGGCTATCATCACGAAGAAACACGGGGCGGCGGCGACTGGTCGGTGGCGCTCGGGCCAGGCCACGAGCAGATGTTCCGGTCGGTGTTCGGCGCATCGTTCGCCGACCTGCAGATCTATTCCAGTCTCAATGCCGCTCGTGCAGCCACCGGCATGCAGGTCATATTCCAGCCGCATATCGAGCAGTTCTCGTTCGCCACGGCACGCGAGACCAGCGGCTCCTACTGGGCAGTGACCATCCGCTACCGCATCGGCGTGCTGAGCCCGCAGGGGGAGCCCGTCGATTCGCTGACGCTCACCGGCTATGGCAGCGCCATGGGTGCGCGCAATGCAGGCACTTCGTTGACCGCCGCCACCCGCGTCGCCATGCGCGATGCCGCGTCGAAATTCCTGGTGCAGATGCCGCGCCAGGCGCTCGCGAAAAAACTGCTCAGTGGCCAGAGCCTCAGTGCCGCGGATGCAAGCACAGTTGTGGACATGGTGGAGGCGGTGCCGATCAAAGCGGCCACGCCGGACGGCTGAGCACGTTCAGTCCTTCGCCTTCGGGCGACGGACGTATACGCGTTCCTTGTAGAGCAGGTCGGTCACCGCTACCGGTTCGCCATTGCTGAACGCCGGCCGCCAGACTGCGCGCTTGATGGCATTGACCACGGCGCGCTCCACCGATTCGCGCGCCGGGTCAGGATTCGCAACGGTCACGCCGCGGACCGCGCCATCTGCCGCCACGCTGATGCGCATCTCAACGTCCTGCTCGACGAACTCCTCGCCGTCTTCGCCATGGCGCGAGACCGCCATGGGTGGGGGCCGATACGCTACCGCCACCGGCGCCTGCAGCAGCTGCGTATTGCCCGCCCTGGCAAGATCCTTCCAGGCATCGCGATACGCGGCCATTGCGCGCACGCCGACTCCGGCGGTCATGTACCAGTCGCCCAGATCCACCAGCACGTTGCCGCGCAGTGCGGGCTGCGCTGCAGGCGCCTTGTCCAGTCGCAGCAAGGCGCCGCGCAGTGCCCGTTCGCCTTCAGCAGAAGGGGCGTTCTTCATCTGCACCAACGCGTCGTTGCTGAACGTCGGTGGAAAATCGATGGCGCTGGCTGCCGACTGCTCCGATTCACCGTTCACGAAAGCGAGCCGGAACGAGCGCGCAATGCCCCGCAGTGCCGGCACTGCCTTCACGTTGCCGGCTTGCGCAGCATCGGCAATCTGCACAGCACGTCCGTGCAGCAGGCGCGCGGCGGTGTAGCGGCCAATGGTTTCATTCCATCGCGCATAGCTGTCCAGGGGACGCAACAGCCGCAGATCGTCCTTGCCATAGGCTGTCTCGGCGACGTTGTAGGCATACTGCTGTTCACGTCCCGCATCTTCGAGCCGGCCGGCCGCAATGTAGCAATCGATCAGATCGTCGAGGATAGGCAACTGCGAGACTGCATGCAGCCCATCGCGGTTGCGCGTGATGTCCACGGCGCGCTTCAGCGGTGCGATCGCTTCTTCGTCGCGCTTGAGGCCGCGCAAAGCGGCGCCCATGCCGTGCAGCGGCCGCACCAGCTTCGGATCGGTGGTGTCGCCCAGCAGGTCCAGCAGGGTGAGTGCCTGTCGGTAGGTGTCTAGCGCGGTGCCATACTCACGCATGCGCAGATACGTGGTGGCCAGGTTGCTCAGCGGGTTGGCCATCTCTCGGGCCTCTGCCCCGTACTGGTTGCGCGTCAGTTCGACCACGCGCGCGGCAACCGGCAGCGCAGTGGTGAAATCGCCCGCGTCGAAGGCAGCGCGAAACTGGCCATAGGCGGCGGCGCGATCGTCCGGCACTGCATCGGCGGCGAAGGTCTGCATTGCCAGCGCCAGAGCCAAT
>JBDSGY010000147.1:0-2783 GCA_039918755.1 Steroidobacteraceae bacterium | reverse complement strand
ACGCGGTCGGCGTCCTGGAAGCCCAGGTCGCGGTTCAGTCCATGGCGCACGTTGTCGCCATCCAGCAGGTATGTATGACGACCCAGCGCATGCAGCCGCTTCTCGACCAGATTGGCAATGGTCGACTTGCCGGCACCGGAGAGGCCCGAGAACCACAGCGCGCTGGCGCGCTGACCCTTGATCTGTGATCGGGCGGCCCGGTCCACGTCCAGCGCCTGCCAGTGGATATTGTCGGCGCGGCGCAGCGCCGAATGCAGCAGACCCGCGCCGACCGTGTCGTTGCTGAGCTTATCGATGAGGATGAAGCCGCCGGTCTCCCGATTCTCGCTGTACGGATCGAAAGCCACCGGGCTGTCGAGCGTGACATTGCAGACGCCGATCTCGTTGAGCTCCAGCTGCTGGGCAGCCTGCTGCTCCAGCGTGTTGACGTTGACGCGGAATCGCGGCGTTGCCACCGTTGCGTTCACCGTGCGCGCGCCGATCTTCAGCAGGTACTGGCGCCCTGGCAGCATGGGCTGCTCGTGCATCCAGATCAGCGTCGTTTCGAACTGGTCCGCCACGCCGGCCGGTTCCGAGGCAGCGGTCAGCACATCGCCACGCGACACGTCGATCTCGCGATCCAGTGTCAGGGTGATGGATTGCCCGGCCACGGCCTTCGGCAGGTCACCGTCGTAGGTGACGATGCGGGCGACGATCGCTTCCTTGCCCGAGGGCAGGGCTCGCAGCTTGTCGCCCACCGACACATGACCGCTGGCGATCTGGCCGGTAAAGCCACGGAAATCCGAGTTCGGCCGGTTGACCCACTGCACCGGCATGCGCAAGGGCGCGTGCTCGACCCGATCTTCCACGCGCACGGACTCCAGGTGTGCCATCAGCGCCGCGCCGCTGTACCAGGGCATCAAGGCGCTGTGGCCGGTGATGTTCTCGCCCTTCAGGGCCGACACGGGAATGGCGGTGATGGCGCTCAGTCCGACCTGCTGCGCAAAGGCGCGATAGTCGGCCACGATGGAATTGAACGTGGCTTCGGCATAGCCCACCGCGTCCATCTTGTTGACGGCCAGCACCACGTGGCGGATACCCAGCAGTGACACGATGTAGCTGTGGCGCCGGGTCTGCGTCAGCACGCCCTTGCGGGCATCGATGAGGATGATGGCGAGGTCCGCGGTCGACGCGCCGGTGACCATGTTGCGGGTGTACTGCTCGTGGCCCGGCGTATCGGCCACGATGAACTTGCGCTTCTCGGTGGAGAAGAACCGGTAGGCCACGTCGATGGTGATGCCCTGTTCGCGCTCCGCGGCGAGGCCATCGACCAGCAATGCCAGATCCAGGTCGTCGCCCTGCGTGCCGACTTTCTTCGAATCGGCCGCGAGTTGCGTCAGCTGGTCTTCATAGACCAGCTTCGACTCGTACAGCAGCCGGCCAATCAGCGTGCTCTTGCCGTCGTCGACACTGCCGCAGGTGATGAAGCGCAGCAGGTCCTTGTGCTCGTGCGTATCGAGGTAGCCCAGGATGTCCTGGCCGGAAAGGTCGATGACATGCGCCATCAGAAATACCCCTCCTGCTTCTTCTTCTCCATCGAGCCTGACGAATCGTTGTCAATGACCCGGCCCTGCCGTTCGGAACTCGTGGTCAGCAGCATTTCCTGGATCACCTCGGGCAGCGTGTCGGCTGTGCTCTCGACGGCGCCCGTGAGCGGGTAGCAGCCCAGGGTGCGGAAGCGCACGCTCCTCATCTCGGGCTTTTCGCCTGGCAGCATCGGCATGCGCCCGTCATCGACCATGATCAGCGCGCCGTCGCGCTCGACCACCGGGCGCTTGGCAGCGAAATAAAGGGGCACGATGGGTATCTGCTGCTGGTAGATGTACTGCCAGATGTCCAGCTCGGTCCAGTTCGACAGCGGGAACACCCGCATGCTCTCGCCCTTGTGCTTGCGCGCGTTGTACAGCTTCCACAGTTCCGGCCGCTGCCGCTTGGGATCCCAACGATGCTGCGCCGAGCGGAACGAAAAAATGCGCTCCTTGGCCCGGGATTTTTCTTCGTCGCGGCGCGCCCCGCCAAACGCGGCGTCGAAGCCATATTTGTCCAGCGCCTGCTTCAGGCCCTGCGTCTTCATCACGTCGGTGTGCACGGCAGAGCCATGCGTGAACGGGCCAATGCCGCGATCGACTCCGTCCTGACTGATCTGCACGATCAGGTCCAGACCCAGGCGCTTCGCCGTGTCGTCGCGGAACTTGATCATTTCGCGAAATTTCCACGTCGTATCGACGTGCAGGAAAGGAAAGGGCGGACGGGCCGGGAAGAACGCCTTCATCGCGAGGTGCAGCATCACCGAGCTGTCCTTGCCGATGGAATAAAGCATCACCGGCTTTTCGCACTCGGCCACCACCTCACGCATGATGTGGATGGCTTCGGCCTCGAGTCTCTGCAGGTGCGTCAGGTGGGCGGTGGGCGTGCTCATTCAGGGCCGGATTCGCGTGTGGGCTTATAACGGGGCGCGCAGTTTACCAGAGCGTCGTCATGCGCCTAGGGCATCAGCTAACTCGCCGGGACTGTGACCCCGGTCACCCAACCGCGGGCGCGGGGCACGGGGCGGGAAACTAGAATACTGACCTTCATATATGACCTGGCCCGGGCACCCTTATCGCTATTCCAGACCCCCTTAACCGGCGCAGCGGCCAGAATCGCCGCGAACGTCCGCTGCATGGGCTGCTGGCCGGCCACTGGCTGCGCCGCCGCAGGGCGGAACGACGCTCCGACGATGGGCATCCGGCTGGCCTTGACTG
>JBDSGY010000146.1:0-2761 GCA_039918755.1 Steroidobacteraceae bacterium | reverse complement strand
TCCGGCCGATCTGAAGGATGCCGTCTCGACGATCTCCGGTACCACGCCGGTGCTGCGGAATTCGGATCACCTGTTCTTCAAGCTCGGCGAATTCGAGCAGGACCTGCGCGAGTGGCTGTCCACACATGGCCTGCAGCCTGCCGTGCGCGCGAAGCTCGACGAATGGTTCGACACCGGCCTGAAGGACTGGGACATCTCCCGCGACGCCCCCTATTTCGGCTTCGAGATTCCCGACGCGCCGGGCAAGTATTTCTATGTCTGGTTCGACGCGCCCATCGGCTACATCGGCAGTTTTGCCGCACTGGCTGCGAAGCGCGGCCTGGACTTCGACGCGTACTGGAAAGCCGGCGCTACCACCGAGCTGCATCATTTCATCGGCAAGGACATCAGCTATTTCCATACGCTGTTCTGGCCTGCGGTATTGCACGGGGCCGGCTATCGCCGCCCCACTGGTGTGCACGTGCATGGCTTCCTGACGGTCAACGGCCAGAAGATGTCCAAATCCCGCGGCACGAACATCACCGCGCGCCGCTATCTGGAGCTGCTGCCGGCCGACCAGATGCGCTACTACTTCGCGGCCAAGCTCGGCAATGGCCTCGACGACATCGACCTGAACCTCGACGATTTCATCGCGCGCGTGAACTCCGATGTGGTGGGCAAACTGGTGAACATCGCCAGCCGCTGCGCGCCGTTCATCGAGAAGGCCGGCGGATCACTGGCAGCGCAGCTGCCGGATCCCGCGCTGTATGCGCAGTTCGTGGCAGCAGCCGAACCCATCGCCGGCCTGATCGAGACGCGCGATTACGCGGGCGCGATGCGCGAAGTCATGCTGCTGGCCGATCGCGCCAACCAGTACGTCGACCAGCAGAAGCCGTGGATCATTGCCAAGGATCCGGCGCGCCTGGAAGAAGCCCGAGCGGTCGCGACCCAGGCCATCAACCTGTTCCGCGTGCTGATGACCTACCTCGCACCAGTATTGCCAGGCATCACGGCCCGCGCGGGCGACTGGCTCGGCCCCGATGCCTTCGTGCGCTGGGACGGCGTGAACACGCCATTGCTCGACCGCCCGCTGGGCAAGTACCCGCAGCTCGCAACGCGGGTCGACCCTGTCGTGGTCAAACAGCTCGTTGCAACGCCGGCAGACGCCGCCACCCTTCCGCAAGCCACAGGCAAACCCGTGATCAGCATCGACGATTTCTCCAAACTCGATCTGCGTGCCGCCAAAGTGCTGGAAGCCGCACGCGTCGACGGCTCCGACAAGCTGCTGCAGCTCAAGCTCGACCTGGGCGGCGAGCAGCGCAATGTCTTCTCCGGCATCAGCAGCAGTTACAAGCCGGAAGAGCTCGTGGGCCGCTACGTGGTGATGATTGCCAATCTGGCGCCCCGCAAAATGCGCTTTGGCGTGTCCGAAGGCATGGTGCTCTGCGCGAGCGGTGACAAGGACGGCGGTCCGGAAGGTGTGTTCCTGCTGTCAGCCGATGCCGGGGTCACCCCCGGCATGAAGATCAGTTGAAGCGGGAACGCGTCGCGCTGCTGTACTCCGCACTGCGCGCGGCCAATCCCGAACCCCGCAGTGAACTTGAATACCGCACGCCTTTCGAGCTGCTGATCGCCGTGATCCTGTCCGCGCAGGCCACGGACAAGAGCGTCAATATCGCCACCCGCCGGCTCTATGCCGCAGCCAACACACCGGCCGCGATCCTGCAGCTGGGTGTCGCGGGCATCACCCCGTTCATCCGGCACATTGGCCTGTTCAATGCCAAGGCGAAGAACGTCATCGAAACCTGTCGACTGCTGCTGACATTGCACGCAGGCGAGGTGCCGCGCGATCGCGCGCTGCTGGAAGCCTTGCCCGGCGTCGGGCGCAAGACCGCCAACGTCGTGCTGAACGTCGCGTTCGGCGAGCCGACCCTTGCCGTCGATACGCATGTGTTCCGCGTCGCCAACCGCACCGGACTTGCGCGTGGCGCGACGCCGCTTGCCGTCGAGCAGAGGCTGCTGCAGGTGACTCCTGCCGAATTCATGCAGCACGCGCACCATTGGCTGATCCTGCACGGGCGGCATGTGTGCGTCGCACGCAGGCCAAGATGTCCGCAGTGCGTGATCGCTGCGCTGTGCGCGTTCCGGCCGAAGACCCGCGCGGAGGCGGCATGATGTTCGCCGGGTCCGGCCGCGATGCACTGCGTCGCCGCTATCGCGATGCCTGGCAGCGGCTTCGCGACGGCCTGCCGCTCGAACCGCTCGACGCGCAGATCGCGGACGTGGTGGTGCTGCATCCTGAATATCACGCCGTGCTCGAGGATCCGGAGAGCAGCGCGCAGCCGTTCAACGTCGAACAGGGCCGTAGCAATCCCTTCCTCCACATGGGGCTGCATCTGGCGCTCCGCGAGCAGGTCGCCACCCGCCGACCTGCCGGCATCGAAGCGGTGCACCTGCGCCTGTCGCGCCAACTGGGGGACGTTCACCAGGCCGAGCACCGCATGATCGAAGTGCTGGCGGAGACGTTGTGGGAGGCCCAGCGCGCCGGCACGGCACCGGATGAGCAGCGGTACCTGGAAAGGCTCCGCCAGCTCTGACGTCGTTTTCGTTAGCCGCAACCGGCGCCCTGCACAAGCAGCGGCAGAAGGTGCAGAATCGGTCCGGGTTGATAAAAGAGACGGGGGCGGCCGGGAACATCGGCCCTGAGGGCTTCAGGCCCGGCGGGAAGGCATGTTCAGCTACTGGTAAGCTCCGCACGGCTATAATTTTCGATATTGCGGCA
>JBDSGY010000145.1:0-3559 GCA_039918755.1 Steroidobacteraceae bacterium | reverse complement strand
CTCGGGAAACACCACCAGATCGGCGCCCATGGCCCGCGCGCGCAGTGCGGTCTCGCGCACACGCGCAGCATTGCCCTGCACGTCACCGACGAGCAGGTTCAGCTGGGCCAGTGCAATGCGGGGCCCTTGGTCCATGCTGGATGCTATTTCTTGCGCGCCGACCGGCGTGGGGCTTTCCTGGCCGGCTTGCGTGCGACGGCCTTGGACTTCCTGGCCCTGGCTTTAACCTTGGCCTTGGCTTTAACCTTGGCCTTGGCTCCGACCTTGGCCTTTGGCTTCGCCTTGGGCTTCGCCTTCACCTTCGCCCTGGTCTTCCTGGTCTTCATCCGCATCGACGCAGGACGCTCGCCAACTTCCGCCGCGCTGGCGCGACGCTTGGCGCGGACATTGAGCAGCTCGGCCATCGCGGCGCCCAGGTCGGCAACGCTTTTCACCGTGCGCACGCCGGCTTCTTCCAGCGCGCGGAATTTGTCGGCGGCCGTGCCCTTGCCACCCGCCACCACGGCGCCCGCATGTCCCATGCGCTTGCCGGGAGGCGCGGTGACACCCGCGATGTAAGCCACTACTGGCTTGGTCACGAACCGCGCGATATGCGCCGCGGCGGCTTCCTCGTCGCTGCCGCCGATCTCCCCGACCATGACGATGCCTTCGGTCTGCGGATCGCGTTCGAAGAGCTCAATGACATCGATGAAGTTCATGCCGCGCACCGGATCGCCGCCAATGCCCACGCATGTGCTCTGGCCGAGGCCGATCTGCGTGGTCTGATGGACCGCTTCATACGTGAGCGTGCCGGAGCGCGAGACAATGCCCACGCAGCCGCGCTGGTGGATGAAGCCCGGCATGATGCCGATCTTGCATTCATCTGGTGTAATGATGCCCGGGCAGTTGGGGCCGATGAGCCGCGTGGGCTTGCCGGCCAGCGCCGCCTTGACGCGGATCATGTCGTTGACCGGAATGCCTTCGGTAATGCAGACCACCAGTTCGATGCCGGCATCCGCCGCTTCGAGAATGGCATCGGCCGCGAAGGCGGCCGGCACGTAGATCATGCTGACGGTGGCGCCAGTCTGGTCCACTGCCTTGTGCACCGTATCGAACACCGGCAAGTCCAGATGCTGGGACCCGCCGCGACCCGGCGTTACGCCGCCGACGATGCGGGTGCCATAGGCCAGGCACTGCTGGGCATGAAAGGTGCCCTGCTTGCCGGTAAAACCCTGGACGATGACCTTGCTGCGCTTGTTGACAAGAATGCTCATGGGAATTCTGCTGCTTGATTAGCGGGATTTGGCGGCGGCGACGGCTTTCTTCGCGGCGTCGGTAAGGGCTGCGGCAGGGGTGACCGCAAGGCCGCTCTTCGCCAGCATCTCGCGCGCCTGGCTTGCGTTGGTGCCCTCCAGCCGCACGATGACGGGCACTTTCACGCCCACCTTCTTCACGGCGACCATGATGCCCTCGGCAATCACGTCGCAACGCACGATGCCGCCGAAGATGTTCACGAGGATGGCGCGCACCTTGGGGTTGGACAGGATCAGCTCGAACGCCGCCGTCACCCGTTCCACCGTGGCGCCACCGCCCACGTCGAGGAAGTTGGCCGGCTTGCCGCCGTGCAGCTTGATGATGTCCATGGTGGCCATGGCAAGGCCTGCGCCATTGACCATGCAGGCGATGTCACCATCGAGCGAGACATAGTTCAGGTCGTGCTCGGCCGCGCGCGCCTCGATCGGATCTTCCTGCGATTTATCGCGCAGTGCCGCCAGCACGGGGTGACGGAACACGGCGTTCGGGTCGATGCCGATCTTGGCATCCAGCGCCACCAGCGTGCCCGCCTTGGTGACGATCAGCGGATTGACTTCGATCAGGCTCGCGTCCTGGTCGATATAAAGTTTGTAGAGCGCCTTGAGGATGGCGGTGAACTCTCCAATCTGTGCGACGGTAAGCCCCAGCCCGAATCCAAGCTCACGCGCCTGGTAGGACTCCAGTCCCACTGCAGGATGCACGGTGATCGAGAGGATCTTTTCAGGCTCCTTCTCGGCCACTTCCTCGATATCCATGCCGCCGGCGGCGGATGCGACCACGGCGATGCGGCTCTTTTCGCGATTGAGTGTGAGGCTGAGGTAGATCTCGCGCTCGATGTCCGAGCCGGTTTCCACATAGACCTGGCTGACGGGCAGGCCTTCCGGACCCGTCTGCTTGGTGACGAGCCGCGTGCCGAGCATCTGCTTCGTGGCATCGCGCACCGCGTCGAGGTCGCGCGTGACCTTCACGCCACCAGCTTTCCCGCGTCCGCCGGCATGCACCTGCGCCTTCACGACCCAGACCGGACCGCCAAGCTTCTTCGCCATGGCAACCGCCTCGTCGGGCGTGGCGGCAACAAAACCGGTTGGCACTGGAATGCCGTATTCGGCAAAAATCTTCTTCGACTGGTATTCGTGCAGATTCATCGCGGACCCTTTGCGAATCGAGCGGCGCATTCTGCTGTATTGCGCACATTGCCGCCAGCACGGAACACGAATTCTGCTGGCTACTGCGCCCAGGATTCGTGTTGCTGTTCACCCAGCCGCGGCGCGGCGCGCTGCGTGGGATCAGGCAATCCGGGCATGCGCACCGGCAATCGCACGACGGGCAGCGTGGTGCCATCACTCTTCCGAGCCTGCACCACCATGCCGCGCGCCAGCACCTGCGGATCGGCGAATACTTCCGCGACGCTGTTGATGGGACCAACTGGCACGCCGGCCTCGGTCAACGCATCTGTCAGCGCGCCGCGCTGCCATTGCAGGCAGCGCGCCTGCAGTTGCGCGATCACGTGGTCGCGGTTTGCCACGCGATCGGCATTGCTGCAGGCGCGTGGATCTGCGGCCAGCGCGGCGATGCCAAGCACCTCGGTCAGCCTGGCGAACTGCACGTCACTCCCCACCGCGATCACCAGCTCGCCGTCGGCCACGCGAAACACCTGGTAGGGAACCAGATTCGGATGTGCGTTGCCCATGCGCTGCGGCGCCACACCCGCCACCAGGAAATTCATGGACTGATTGGCGAGCACGGCGACCTGCGTATCGAACAAAGCCATATCGATGAAGGTGCCCGTGCCGGAACTGCTGCGTGCGGCAAGCGCAGCCTGTATGGCGACAACGGCGTAAAGACCCGTGAACAGGTCTGCGTACGCGACGCCGGGCTTCTGCGGCGGGCCCGCAGCCTCGCCGGTCAGATCCATGATGCCGCCCATGGCCTGCACCACGAAATCATAGCCGGGCCGTTGCGCATACGGACCGTCCTGACCAAAGCCCGTGATGGCACACCAGACGAGACGCGGATTGAGTGCGCGCAGCGTGGCCGCGTCCAGTCCGTAGCGCGCGAGGTGCCCGGTACGGAAATTCTCGATCACGACGTCGGCATTGGTGCAGAGCTCAAGCACCCGCTGTTGTCCCGCGATCGTGCTGAAGTCCGCAACGATCGATCGCTTGCCGCGGTTGCAGGCGTGGAAATATGCCGCATCGCGGCCACCGTCTGCGTATTCCACGAACGGCGGCCCCCAGCGCCGGGTTTCATCGCCGGCGGGGCTTTC
>JBDSGY010000144.1:0-4778 GCA_039918755.1 Steroidobacteraceae bacterium | reverse complement strand
GACCCGAAATTTCCAGGACCTCCAGCGCGCGCTGTATCCGCTGCGCGTCATTCGGATGGATGCGCGCGGCGCTTTCCGGATCCTGCGCGGCAAGTTCCGCATGCATTGCAGGCCAGCCCCTGCTCGCCGCTTGCGCATCGAGGTTCGCGCGCACGGTGGGATCCGCCGCGGGCATGGCCGCGATCCCCTGGAACAACGCCCGGTAGTACAGCATGGTGCCGCCGACCAGCAGCGGCACATGTCCACGCCCCGTGATTTCACGCAGCAGCAGCAGACAGTCCGCGCGGAACTCACCCGCGGAATAACTCTGCTCCGGCTCGCGGATATCGATCAGATGATGTGGCACCCGCCGGCGTTCGGCCGCAGAGGGTTTTGCCGTGCCGATGTCCATGCGGCGATATACCTGCGCCGAATCGACACTGATGATCTCGACCGGCAAGCTGGCCGCGATCTGCATCGCGAGCGCGCTCTTGCCGGAGCCCGTCGGGCCGAGTATGGCGATGGCGGCCGGCACAGGGTCCGCCGTTCGGTGTTCGACGCCGTCACGCACGGGGCTATCTGCCGCGCAGGAACAACCGGTCGAGATCCGACAGCGCCACGCGCGTGAAGGTCGGACGACCGTGATTGCACTGGCTGGCGCGATCGGTCTGCTCCATCTGACGCAGCAGCGCTTCCATCTCGGGGAGCGTCAGGCGCCGGCCTGCATGCACGGCGCCGCGGCAGGCGAGCGTGGCAAGCAAGCGGTGCTCTGCGCCTTCTACGTGATGCGCGCCCTCGTCGTTGGCCACGGCGAGCGCAGTGGCCCGCACCAGCGTCGCCACATCATCACGCGCCAGCAGCGCAGGCACCGAGCGCACGGCGACGCTGTCGGGTGCCAGTTGCGCGATTTCAAAACCGCAGCGCAACCAGTCCGCCGCCTCTTCCACCATGCGTTCGACGATCGGCGCGGGCAGGGTGACGACAACCGGCTCCAGCAGCTGCTGCGCATCGGCACGCCGGGTGGCGTGGTCCGCCTTCATCTTTTCGTAGAGCACACGCTCGTGTCCCGCATGCATGTCGACGAGGACCAGCCCCGCTGCATCCTGGGCCAGGATGTAAATGCCGTGGAGCTGTGCAATGGCAGTGCCCAGCGGGCGGTCAGCGCCTGGTCCTGGTGTGGCAGCGAGCGCGGCATCCGCCGCGCTGCCGATGGCATCACGCACCGCCCATGGACTGTGGGCAGAAAAATCATGCGCCGGAAAATCAAAGGCATTGGTGCCGGAGGATGCCAGCGGTGCACGCGTATCCACCGCACTGGCCTGCATTCCAGGCCGTGTCTGAGCCAGACGGCGCTCGATGGCGCGCTGAATGAAATCATGCACGCCGCGCGATTCGCGGAAACGCAGCTCCTGTTTCGCCGGATGTGCGTTGACGTCCACCTCGTGCGGATCGATGGCGAACGCCAGCACGTAGGCGGGATGCCGCCCGCCGAACAGCACATCGCGATAGCCCAGTTTGACTGCATTGAGCAGCAGGCGATCGCGCACCGCGCGCCCATTGACGAACCAGTGAGTGAGATCGGACTGCGCGCGCGAGAACGTCGGCTGGCTGATCCAGCCTGACAGACGCAGCGACGCGGCAGAGACGTCGATCTCCATGCATCCTGCGGCAAAATCCTCGCCCAGTACCGTCGCCAGCCGCGCGCGCTGTGCAGGTGGATCCAGCGCCGGCGTAACGCGCAGCTGTTCGCGCCCGTTGTTGACGTAGCGGATGCCCACGTCGAATCGCGACAGCGCCAGCCGCTCGACCATGCGCAGCACGTGCAGTGACTCGGTCGAATCGCTGCGCAGGAACCGCCGCCGCGCCGGCACATTGAAGAACAGGTCGCGCACCTCGATCAGGGTGCCTTCGGCCAGGGCCGCAGGTCGCGGCTCGCCCACTTCCCCATTCTCTGCCTGGATTTCCCAGGCCTGCGTCGCGCCCTCGTGACGGGAAGCCAGGCGCAGCCGCGCGACGGCCGCGATGGACGGCAGCGCCTCGCCACGGAATCCCAGGGAGTTCACGGCGGCCAGATCATCGAGGGTGGCAATCTTGCTGGTGGCATGGCGCGTCAGCGCCAGCGCCAGTTCCGCCGCCGGGATACCGCGACCGTTGTCGCGGATGCGGATCAGGCCGGCGCCGCCCCGCTCCACCTCGATGTCGATGCGCGTCGCGCCGGCATCCAGGGAGTTCTCGACCAGTTCCTTGATGACGGAAGCCGGGCGCTCGACCACTTCGCCGGCGGCAATCTGGTCGACCAGGTGGGAAGGCAGTACGCGTATCGGCATGAGGCGCGCATCTTACCGCCTCGCATGCCCCGCGACCGCCAAGGGTTCAGGGCGCGCTGCTGCCCGCGAGGATGGACCCGCCGCCCCGCCGCGCATCGCGCTGCCGCGCAAACAGGGTGCCATCGGGCGGACTGACACGGAAATATTCGCGCACGCCATTGAAAACCGCTTCGGCCACTTCAGCCTGATGGGCTGGATTGCGCAGCTTCTGCTCCTCTGCCGGATTCGAGATATACCCGGTTTCGACCAGCATCGAGGGGATGTCCGGGGATTTCAGCACGATGAAGGCCGCCTGCTGCACCTTCGACTTGCGCACCGTGCCGACGCGGTCCAGCTGCCCCAGCACGCGCTCGGCGGCTTCCATGCTGGCGCCGATGCTGGCCGTCTGCGACAGATCCATCAACACTGATGCCAGCGAGTCGCTCTTGTCGCCCAGCGACACACCGCCCTTCAGGTCGGCCGCGTTCTCCTGTTCAGCCAGCCATCGCGCCGCTTCGCTGGTGGCGCCGCGGTCCGACAGCACGTAGACAGACGATCCGGTGACATCCCGATTCTTGATGGCATCAGCATGGATGGACACGAAAATGTCCGCTCGGGCGCGACGCGCCATGTTCATCCGCTCGCGCAGGACGATGAAGCGGTCCTCGTCACGGGTGAGGATGGCACGCATGCCTGGCTCTGCGTTGATGCGCCTGGCCAGCGCCTGCGCAATGGCCAGCACCACGTTCTTCTCGCGCGTGCCATCGCGGCCCGAAGCACCCGGGTCCGGTCCGCCATGTCCGGCGTCGACGGCGACAATCAGATCGCGGCCCGCGTCACCCGGCGCATGCGCGGCGCGCACCGCCACAGGTACAGCCGGCACGGGCGCATCGGCAACCGGCTTCGGTGCCGCACCTAGATCGATCGTGAGTTGTGATCCGTTCACGCTGACATTCGGCGCGAGCTGGCGCGTGAGTTCGACTACCAGCCGCAGCGTCTTGCCCGACTGCGTGCCGCTGCGCACTGAACGGACGGGCCCTGCAGCCGGCGGCAGCTTTACACCCGCGCCCAGGTGCGTGGCGGGCAGGTCGATGACGATGCGCTGCGGATTGTCCAGCGCGAACACTTTCTGCGCCGGGACTCCGGACAGCGTCAGCACCAGTCGCGCGCTGTCCGCCCCCGGCGCGCTCAACTCGACTTTCCGCAAGGTCGTGGCGGCCATCGCCACTGGCGCTGCAAGCAGCAGCGCCAGAATAGTCCAGACGCCAGGCGATCTACCGGATTTCATGCACCATAATCTAGCTTCGAACACTCTAAAACTCAATGAATATATAGGGATAGCGACTTTTCATGAACCTGTATCTGCGCTGAACGCCTGCATCCACGCGTGCCCCGGCGCAGAGGCGGCCTCGCAGCGGACCCGCCGGCCCTGTGCCTCGACCGAAATACTCACTACTGCATCGGCCTCAGGAAGGCCCACACCTGCGGCCATCTCGGGCCACTCGATTAGCCACAGGCGGCTGCCTGGCAGATAGTCGGCAAGCCCGAGCTGTTGCAGCTCAGCCGGTGAACGCAGCCGGTAAAGATCCAGATGCAGCACTGTTCCTTCCGGCGTGCCGTATTCCGCAATGAGTCCGTAGGTGGGACTGCGCACTGCGCCCGGCTCACCCAGCGCCCGCAACATGCCGCGGGTCACGGTGGTCTTGCCCGTGCCCAGATCGCCGTGCAGGTAAATCACGAACGCCTGCCGTGAAGCCGGCAGGCACCGCGCCATGCGTCCGGCGAGTTTGAGGGTAGCGTCCTCGTCGGCGAGAAAAACTTCCAGACCTTGTCCACGCGGGATGCTCATGGCAGATGTGCCAGCACTGCGCGCAGCTCCTGTGCTACTTCCAGGGCCAGCACGCCACGCAGTCCTCCGCGTGCGCAACGGTCGCCAGCCATCGCATGCGCGTAAACAGCCGCCGCGCTGGCATCCAGCGGCCTGCCACATTGCGCCAGGATGCCTGCAATCGCACCAGTGAGAATGTCGCCCATGCCTGGCACAGCCATGCCGGGATTGCCGCGATCGCAGACCTGCGGCACTTCCTCTGCATGACCTACCAGAGTCATCGCACCCTTGAGCACGATGGTGCCACCGCGCCGATCGCACAGCGCCTGCAAGGCCGAGTGTCGATCGCGCTGCACCTCCTGCGTGCTGATACCCAGCAGCCGCGCCGCCTCACCGGGATGTGGTGTGAGCACCCAGTCCGCGCACCGCTGCATGCCCACGCCCTCGGCGATCAGGTTCAGCGCGTCGGCATCCACCACCAGGTGTTGCTGCGGGCGACGTGCGGCAAGAACATTTGTCAGCACAGTGCGGGCCCAGTTGTCGCGACCCAGGCCAGGTCCGATGGCAATCACATCGGCATCGGCGACCACCGCGTCCACATCGTCGCTGCTGCGCAGCGCCCGGAACATGAGTTCTGGACGCGCGGCCACCACCGTCGCCAGATG
>JBDSGY010000143.1:0-3727 GCA_039918755.1 Steroidobacteraceae bacterium | reverse complement strand
CCGGGCAGTGCAATGGGTGTCGGTGGCAAACCGGCGCGGGTGTAGGTGTTGTACGGCGTATCGGTGATCAGGTCGCGCTTGCGGATATTGCCATCGTAGTGCTCGCGGATGCCGTAGATGACGGTGGGATCCGACTGCAGGCGCATGCCGATGCGCAGCCGGTTGATGTAGACACCAGCGACCCGGCGGCGCTCACTCGCGAGGCCCGTTTCCTTCTCGACAATGGACGCCAGGGCCAGCGCCTCGTCGGGCGTGTTGAAAGGCAGGTCCTTCTGGCGCGCGTCCCACGCTTCCTGCAGATTGCGCTTCTGCGCTTCGAACGCCATGCGCAGGATCTGCATGTCGGTGGTGGAAGCCGGTGCATAGGAATAGGTCTCCGGTGCGAACCGCCCTTCCGCAAACAGGTCCGGCGCACCGAGTTCTGCCATGAGCTGGGCATCGCTGCGATCTCCGATCGTCTGCACCAGATCCTTTTGTTTGGCGAGCTGGGCGCGCATCTGTGCGAATGTCCAGCCTTCAACGATGGTGACGTGCTCCAGCACCACGCGGCCTTCGATCATCTGTCGCAGGATTTCCAGTGGCGGCTGTCCCGGCACAATGCGATATCGCCCGGCCTTGATGCTGGCACGTGCGAACGTCGTGCTGCGCTGGCAGCAGCGCAGGTACCACTCCAGCCGCCGGGCATTGACGATCAGGCCCTGCTTTTCCAGCGTGCGCAGCACCGAGCGCATGCTGGCGCCCTGCGGCACATCGATCTGCTGCAGGGCATTGGCCTGGCCAGGATTCAGCGCGGCCTGACGCGCGCTGAACCACAGGCCCGCCGCGCCCAGCAGGCAGGCAAGCAGCAGAATCGCCACTACCCGCGGCAGCAGACCCCTATTCATCCAGCGTCTCCACGCGCATGGCCAGATCGCGCAGCATCGGGCTCTGCGCAAGCAGACGACCATCCAGCTCCTGAACCGGCAACAGCCCCAGCCGGACATTGCTCAAGGCGAGATCGCTGCAACGATCCAGCGTCGACAGCGCGATCGCGGCGACACGCAGGCGCACGCCTGCCAGTGCCGCTTCGCGGATCACCACGGCGCGCAGCACACCAGCAACGCCACACTGATCGATTGCCGGCGTCACCAGTTCACCGTCCAGTTCCAGAAAGACATTGCTCATGGTGCCCGATATGAGTTGCCCGGAGCTACTGCCCATCAGGCCCTCGAATGCACCCGTGCCCTGCAGCGCAGCGCGCGCCAGTACCTGCTCCAGGCGGTTGCAGTGCTTGATGCCTGCCAGGTCCGGGTTTTCACCGAGACGGCTTCGCAATGAAACGGCGCGGACCGTCGCGGGCAACTCAGCGGGAGTCGACGCGGCGTAGACAGAGATGATCAGCCGCGGCTGTTCGTTGCCGGCCGGCGCATAGCCACGCGCCGTGGCATCGCCGCGCGTCAGCTGCAGCTTGAGCAGCGCTTCTCCATGCGACGCCGCCACCTGTCGTGCCTGCTGTCAGACGGCTGTGTGATCGGCTGCAATGCGCAATACCTGGCACCCGCGTGCCAGCCGCGCACGATGCAGTGCCTCGAAGCGGATGCGGCCCTGGCGAACTACCATGGTCTCGAACAGTCCATCGCCATACTGCAGGCCACGATCCAGTGGCCACCGGTCCGCGCTCGGCCTGCCATCCACAAACATTGCCAGCAGACCCGTCATGGTTCGAGCGCCAGCAGCATGCCGCGTGCCTTGGCGCGGGTTTCGTCCAGTTCACGCTCGGGCCGCGAATCGGCGACGATCCCGGCACCCGCGCGGAATTCCAGTTCCTGGCCATGCAGCGAGATGGTGCGTATCAGGATATTGAAATCGCCTGAGCCATCGTGGTTCAGGTAACCAAGACTGCCTGTGTACGGTCCGCGTGGCGCGGCCTCCAGCTCCGCAATGATCTGCATGCAGCGCACCTTGGGGACACCCGTGATCGTGCCGCCCGGAAATACTGCGCGCAATGCTTCCACTGGCGACACCCCCTCGCGCAACTCACCGGTGACATTCGACACGATGTGGTGCACGTGGGCGTAAGTCTCGACGGCCATGTATTCATCCACGCGCACCGTGCCGCCGGTGCTCACCCGCCCGAGGTCGTTGCGGGCCAGGTCGATGAGCATGACGTGTTCGGCACGCTCCTTGGGATGTGCCACCAGCGCATCAGCCTGCGACTGGTCTTCGGCCGCGTTTTTGCCGCGCGGATGCGTGCCGGCGATGGGCCGCGTATCCAGCCTGCGCCCCTGGATGCGCAGCAGTCGCTCCGGCGACGAGGACAGCACGCGCAACGCACCGAATTGCGCAAATGCCGCGAACGGCGCCGGGTTGGTCAACCGCAGCCGGCGATACAGCTCCGCGGCGGGATAGTCATCGGGCAGCAGGGCGCGCCAGGGACGTGACAGGTTGGCCTGATAGATGTCGCCGGCGCGAATGTATTCCTGCGCGGCCACCACGCGCTGCAGATAAGCCGCGGAGTCCTCTTCGGTGACGGCAATGGAAGGACCGGCCGGAACCTGCGGCTCGGCGGCCGAGATCTGCTGCAGATCGCCGAGAATCTGGTGCCTGGCCGCGTCGCTGACACCGGGCTCGCTGATGAGATAGCCCTTGCCTTGCGCATCGCGCAGCAGCGCAGCGGGGATGCGCAGCGCGACAGCCACGGGCCTCGCATCGCCGAAACTCGCCGCAGGCCAGTGCGCACGCAGCGACGGCTCGGTCTCCAGCGCAGTTTCATAGCCGAGATATACAAACCAGCCGCCACCGAAAGGCAGCGACTCAGGCCGTGCCGCCGCGCCCGCCGCCGCCCTGCCCCAATGCGCATCCAGCGCGGAGAGGAAGGAAGACGCAGCGAGCGGCGGCAGCTCACCGGTGGTATGCACGCCGCCGCGCGCATCCAGCCACAGGCTGCCGCGCGGCAGCGCGCCAAGCAATGACACCTGTGACAGTGCACCGTCGGCGGCGCTGTCGAGCAGCACGGGATAGCGCTGCGGCCAGCGCGCCGCCATGCCGAGCAGCGCCTGAGGCGCCAGCTCAATGGGTTCGATACGCAGTTGTGGCGCGCGCATGGCGCCTGGCTTTAGGGGCTCAGCCCACGAAACGGCGCAGCGCCAGCGTGCCGTTGGTGCCGCCGAAGCCGAAGGAGTTGGATAGCACCGCGTCGATGCGCATCCTGCGGGCCACCAGCGGCACGTAATCCAGGTCGCAACCTTCGCCCGGGTTGTGCAGATTCATGGTCGGCGGCGCGATCTGGTCGCGTATGGAAAGCGTCGCGAAGATGGCCTCGACGACACCGGCCGCACCAAGCAGATGGCCGGTGACCGATTTCGTGGCGCTGACGGCGATCTTGCGGGCCTCGTCACCGAACGCACCCTTGATCGCGACCGTTTCCGCCACGTCGCCCAGCGGCGTGGAGGTTGCATGCGCATTGATGTATTGCACATCCGACGGGTTCAGTCCGCCGTCCTTCATCGCCAGCTGCATGGCCCGGCGCGCGCCATTGCCATCTTCCGGCGGCGCGGTAATGTGATTCGCATCCCCGGTCATGCTGTAACCCACCAGTTCCGCATAAATGCGGGCACCGCGCGCCTTGGCGTGTTCGAGTTCCTCGAGCACCACGGCACCGCCGCCATCGCTGAGCACGAAACCGTCACGGTCACGATCCCATGGCCGACTCGCTTCGGTCGGGGAATCATTGCGCGTGGACAGCGCC
>JBDSGY010000142.1:0-3807 GCA_039918755.1 Steroidobacteraceae bacterium | reverse complement strand
ACTACGGCGTGCCGTTCTCCCGCACCGCGGACGGCCGCATCTACCAGCGGCCCTTTGGCGGCATGACCACGAACTACGGCAAGGGCATCGCGCAGCGCACGTGTGCGGCGGCCGATCGCACCGGCCATGCCATGCTGCACACCCTGTATCAGCAGTCGCTGAAGGCGCAGGCCGAGTTCTTCATCGAATACTTTGCGATCGACCTGATCATGGAAAATGGCGCCTGCCGCGGCGTGGTGGCACTGGACCTCGCCACCGGCCAGCTGCATCGCTATCGCGCGCACATGACAGTGCTCGGGACCGGTGGTTACGGCCGTGCTTATTTCTCCTGCACCTCGGCGCACACCTGCACCGGCGATGGCGGCGGCATGGTGCTGCGCGCCGGCCTGCCGATGCAGGACATGGAGTTCGTGCAGTTCCATCCCACCGGGGTGTATGGCTCGGGTTGCCTGATCACCGAGGGCGCGCGCGGCGAAGGTGGCTATCTGACCAACAGCCGCGGCGAGCGTTTCATGGAGCGCTATGCCCCCAACGCGAAGGATCTTGCCTCGCGCGACGTGGTGAGCCGTGCGATGACCATGGAGATCCGCGATGGCCGTGGCGTTGGCGATGCCGCCGATCACATTCACCTGCATCTGGAACATCTCGGCCCGGAGGTGATTCACGAGCGCCTGCCCGGCATCGCCGAGACTGCGCGCATATTTGCGGGCGTGGACGTGAACCGCGATCCGATCCCCGTGCTGCCGACCGTGCACTACAACATGGGCGGCGTGCCCTGCAATTATCACGGTGAAGTCGTCAACGGCTCGGCCGGCAACCCTGACCAGGTGGTGCCGGGGCTGATGGCGGTGGGCGAGGCCGCGTGCGTCTCGGTGCACGGTGCCAATCGCCTGGGTTCGAATTCGCTGCTGGATCTGGTGGTCTTCGGCCGCGAGGCTGCGCGGCATTGCGCCACCGTGGTGAAGCCCGGCACCGCGCACAAGCCGTTGCCGAAGGACGGGGCGGACCTGTCGCTGTCGCGGCTCGATCGCCTGCGTCATGCGAAGGGTGAGCGGCCCACCGCGCAGATCCGGCTCGAGATGCAGAAGATCATGCAGGCGGATGCGGCGGTATTCCGCACCGCGCAGTCGCTGCAGGAAGGCGTGACGAAGCTGGCCGCGACGTTCAAGAGCTTTGCGGATGTCGGCGTCAGCGACCGCGGCCTGATCTGGAACACCGATCTGATCGAGACCATGGAACTGGAGAACCTGCTGCTGCAGGCCACCGCCACCATCGTCTCGGCGGAGAATCGCCACGAAAGCCGCGGCGCCCATGCACGCGAGGATTTTCCCGCGCGTGACGACGTGGAATGGCTGAAGCACAGCCTGAGCTGGGTGGATGCCAGTGGCGGCACCCGGCTGTCGTATCGACCCGTGCACCTCAACACGCTGACGAGCGATGTCGAAACCGTGCCCCTCAAGGCGAGAACCTACTGATGGTCCAGTTATTCCTGCCCCCGGATTCGCGCGTCAAGTCCAACGGCAAGACGTACAAGGCGCCACCCGGTGCCAAGCAGCCGCGCGTGTTCCGCATCTACCGTTTCGATCCGGACAGCGGCGAAAACCCCCGCGTGGACAGTTATGAAGTGGATATGGCCAGCTGCGGTCCGATGGTTCTGGATGCGCTGATCAAGATCAAGAACGAGATTGATCCCACGCTGTCGTTCCGGCGGTCTTGCCGCGAAGGCATCTGCGGGTCCTGCTCCATGAACATCGATGGGCTGAACACCCTGGCGTGCACGAAGGCGTGCGCCGACGTGAAGACCAGCGCGGTGGCCATTTATCCGCTGCCACACATGCCGGTGGTGAAGGACCTGATCCCCGACCTCACGCAGTTTTATGCGCAGTACGCGGCGGTGAAGCCATGGCTCACCACGCGTTCTCCGGCGCAGCCGGATCGCGAGCGCTTCCAGTCGAAGGAAGACCAGGAAAAGATCGACCGGCCGTCCGCCTGCATCCTGTGCGCGTGCTGTTCCACCGCCTGTCCGAGCTATTGGTGGAATTCCGACCGCTTCCTGGGGCCGGCGGCGCTGCTGGCGGCCTACCGCTGGATCATCGACAGCCGCGACGATTCCACGGGCGAGCGTCTGGATGCACTGGAAGATCCGTTCCGGCTGTATCGCTGTCACACCATCATGAACTGCACCGAGGCCTGCCCGAAGGATCTCAATCCCGCGAAGGCCATCGCCGACATCAAGCGGATGATCGACGAACGCCGCAACTGATGCAGGTCGCGCGTTCTGCTGAAATGGGCCGGCTGCTGTGGCGTTGCCGGCGCGGCATGAAGGAACTGGACCTGCTGCTGAGCGGGTACGTTGCGGACCGCTGGGCCGCAGCCGGTCCAGCCGAAAGAGCGACTTTCGAACGCATTCTCGAATTGCCGGACCCGTTGCTCGCGGCGTATCTGATGGAGCGTGACGTTCCATCCGACCCGCCTATGCAACACCTGCTGGCAATTCTGCGTGGCCGCGCTGCAGCGCGCCTGGCTTCCGCCGCCGCCGCCGCGCCCGCATCCGGCCTGCCGCAGCCTTGAGCTGCCACTGACTCCGTTGCCGGCCGCCCGGCGGCTGGGCCGGTTGTTTGAGCTCGCCCTGCTGCTGCATGCCAGTGAGCTGCTGGTGCGCGGTCACTGGCTGGTCGCGGCGGTGTCTGCGGTACTTGCCGGCGGCACTCATCTTGGACTGGGCAGATTGGCGCCGGGGGATCCGCGCGCACCCAGACGGCTGCTATTGGCAGCAGATGGCAGCGTCCATGTGCACTGCGTGGGTGGTGCGACGGTGCCGGCAACTGTCGCTGGCGAGAGCCTGTGGCTGGGAAATTCGGTGCTGCTGGTGGTACGGGACCCTGCGAGGACGCACCGCCTGCTGCTGGGACCGGGAAATCTCGATGCGTTCACGCTGGCCACGCTGCGCCGCCGATTGCGTGGTGCAGCCGCTGCCGCAGTGAATCCTGCGGTAGACTCGCGTTCCGCATACCGTACCCGCCCAGGCGCTATTGAACAGATCACACGCGGATTCCCTGTCTAGGACCATCGGGCGAACTTTCCCCCCGGTTCAGTGTCCATTCAGGAGGCTAGCCAGGCTCCCGCCAGGCGCGGGAGTCGGGGTTTGCTGATGAGCGTGGACACCGGTGACCTCGGTCTGGTGCAGCGTGTGCAGAAGGGCGACAAAACCGCCTTCGATCTGCTCGTGCTCAAGTACCAGCACAAGGTCGTGAAACTGGTGACGCGCTATCTGCGGGATCCTTCGGATGCAGAGGACGTGGCCCAGGAAGCATTCATCAAGGCGTATCGGGCCCTGCCCCAGTTTCGCGGGGACAGCGCCTTCTACACCTGGCTGTACCGGATTGCTATCAATACGGCCAAGAATGCCATCGTGTCGCGCGACCGCAGCCCGATCGACTTCGATCTGGACATGCAGAACATCGAGGAGTCCAACTCGATGCAGATGCGACTGGCGGATCCGGAGACGCCCGAGAGCCTGCTGCAGACGGAAGAAATCCGTGTGACGGTGAACGAAGCCATCGAGGCACTGCCTGAAGATCTGCGCACCGCCATTGTGCTGCGCGAACTGGAAGGCCTGAGTTACGAAGACATCGCGCAGGCGATGGATTGTCCGGTCGGCACCGTGCGGTCGCGCATTTTTCGCGCCCGTGAGGCGATCGACCGCAGATTGTCGGAAGTATTTGAAGGCGGCTTGGGTCGTGCTGAGGAGTCGGGATGAACGAGCAGGAACAGATCAGTCAGTTGTCGGCATTGTTCGATAACGGA
>JBDSGY010000141.1:0-5063 GCA_039918755.1 Steroidobacteraceae bacterium | reverse complement strand
CGCTGGCGCCGCTCGCGGCGGCGGCGGCTGTGCGTATCAGCCTGGAGTAGAATTGCGATCATGAACTGGGTCTGGTTCCACCGTTTCGGCTCGCCGCCGTATTTCTACCGAATTGCCGGCCTGTGGGCGCCGTGGTTGCTCGGCATCGCTGTCGTGCTGCTGGTCATTGGCGTATATGGCGGGCTGGTGGTTGCACCGGTGGATTATTTCCAAAGCGAGGTCTACCGGATCATCTACATGCATGTGCCATCAGCATATCTGTCGCTGATGACCTATACCTGGATGGCGATCGCGGCAGCTATCGGACTTGTGTGGCGGATCAAGATCACGCATGCCATTGCAGCGGCCTGCGCCCCGGCAGGCGCCCTGTTCACGGCCGTGTCGCTGGCCACTGGAATGATCTGGGGACAGCCCACCTGGGGCACCTGGTGGGCGTGGGATCCACGCATCATTTCGCAGCTGTTCGTGCTGTTCTTCTTCCTCGGTTACATCGGGCTGCGCGGTGCGATCGAAGATCGTGACCGCGCCGATCGCGCCAGCGCAGTGCTCGCCATCGTCGGCGTGGTCAACGTGCCAATCGTGCACTTCTCGGTGGACTGGTGGAACTCACTGCATCAGGCGCCCACGCTGCTGCGCAGCGATGGTCCGAAAATGCCGATGTCCATGGCGTGGCCGCTCCTGGTGTTGCTGGGCGCCTTCACGTTCTACTTTCTCGCGATCATGCTGATGCGCGCGCGCGCGGAAGTGGTTCGGCGTGAGCGAGGTGGCAACTGGCTGCGCGAACAACTGGCGCGACCACCAACGCGACCGGCCGGTGCGGTGCCTGAGGCGCTGCTGTTCATGCTGGCAGCGGTCTGTGTGATCGCGGTGCTGGCCCTGTATCTGCCTGGAGGTGGCGCGGTGATGGAATTCCTCGATATGAGTGGCTACGGCCGCTACATCTGGTGGGCCTATGCGATTGCGCTGGGCGGACTGGCGCTGAACATCTCGATGGCACGGCGCCAGCAGCGACAGGCCTCGCGCGACGCACGGCGTCGACTTGCCATGCAGGAATCGCCATGACTCCGGCGCGTCGCCGCCGCATGTACATGGTGCTTGGCATCATCGCGGGCGTGGCTGTGGCGGCGGGCTTTGCGCTGAAGGCGGCGAAGAGCAGCATCGGCTACAAGGATCCCACTCACGTGCTGGCGGAAGCTATCCCTGCCGGCAAGCGCTTTCAGCTCGGCGGCATGGTGAAAGCTGGCAGCGTGCAGCGCACGGCCGGCAGCCTGCAGATCCGTTTTGTGGTCGCCGATCTGGAACGTGAGATTCCGGTCGTCTACACGGGCGTGCTGCCTGATCTCTTCAAGGAGAAGGCGGGCGTGGTGACCAACGGGCGACTGAACGCGCAAGGCGTGTTCATCGCAGATGAAGTGCTCGCGAAACACGATGAGAATTACATGCCACCTGCCATGAAGAAATCCCTGCAGAAAGGCGAGTCACGGCTCGACCCGTTGAAGGCGGCCCAATGATTCCTGAAATCGGCCAATACGCCATGATCCTCGCGCTGCTGCTGGCAGCGTCGCAGGCGTTCTTCGGCATCGCCGGGCCATGGAAGGGGCAGCAGCGCTGGATGGCAGCGGTGTATCCCGCCGTGGCTGGCCAGTTCGTGCTGCTCGCGCTGGCCTTCGGCTGCCTCATCTGGTCCTTCGTGCACAACGATTTCTCGGTGCGCATGGTGGCTGGCCATTCGAATTCCGCGCTGCCGGTTTATTACCGCGTGGCGGCAGCCTGGGGCAACCACGAGGGCAGCCTGCTGTTCTGGGTGTTCGTGCTGTCGATCTGGACCCTTGCAGTGGCGTCCTTCTCCAATACGCTGCCGAAGGCATTCGTGGCGCGTGTGCTCGGTGTGCTCGGCATCATCAGCGTGGGCTTCCTGCTGTTCTCGCTGGCAACGTCCAATCCATTCGAACGCCTGCAGCCGGGCTTGCCCGATGGCGTCGACCTGAATCCGGTGCTGCAGGATTTCGGCCTCACCATCCATCCGCCCATGCTCTATGTCGGCTATGTGGGCTTTTCGGTGGCGTTTGCGTTTGCGTGCGCGGCGATGCTGGAAGGCAAGCTCGATCAGGTGTGGGCACGGTGGACGCGGCCCTGGACCACCGTCGCGTGGATGTTCCTCACCACCGGCATCGCGCTCGGCAGCTGGTGGGCGTACTACGAGCTGGGGTGGGGTGGTTACTGGGCCTGGGATCCAGTGGAGAATTCCATCCTGATGCCGTGGCTGCTGGGCACCGCGCTGATCCATTCACTCGCCGTGACCGACAAGCGCGGGCTGTTCAAGAGCTGGACGCTGCTGCTCGCCATCATGGCCTTCTCGTTCTGCCTGCTGGCCACGTTCATGGTGCGCTCGGGCGTGTTGGTATCGGTGCACAGCTTTGCAGCGGATCCTGCGCGGGGCATTTTCATCCTCGCATTCCTAGTGCTTACCATCGGTGGCGCGCTGACGCTCTATGTATGGCGCGCGCCGATGCTGCGGTCGTCGGCGGGCTTCGACCTCGTGTCACGCGAAAGCTTCCTGCTGTTCAACAACATCCTCCTGGTGATCGCCACGGCGGTGGTGTTCGGCGGCACGATGGCGCCGTTCTTTGCCGACGTCCTCGGCCTGGGCACGATGTCGGTGGGCGCGCCGTACTTCAATCCCACGTTCATGTTGCCGGTGCTGCCATTGCTCGCGCTGGTTTCGGTAGGCACGTTTTCGCGCTGGAAGCGCGGCGCGCTCGGTGAGTCGCGCACGCGCATCCTCGGCAGTCTGGCCCTCGCGGTGGTGCTGGGCCTGGCGCTGATCGTCGGCATCTACGGCGATCGTTCGCTGCTTGGTCCGATCGGGGTGGTGCTGGCGTTGTGGATCGTGGTGACGTCGCTGGTGGATCCGCTGGACCGCCTGCGCCGCGGCATCACCATCCCGGCATCGGTGCTCGGTATGACGCTTGCGCACATCGGTCTGGGCGTCGTGACACTGGGCATCACCACCATGGAAACCCGCATGATCGAGCGCGATGTGGCGCTGGCGCCCGGGCAGCAGATCGAACTGGGGCGCTATGCATTTCGTTTCGAAGGCGTGGAAGATGTCGACGGTCCGAACTACGCCGCCACGCGCGCGCGCGTCGTCGTGACACATGACGGCAAACCGGAGACGGTGCTGTTCCCGGAGCGGCGCAACTACCTGGTGCAGCAGCAGGCACTGGCCGAGGCATCACTCGGTGTGGGCTGGAAGCGCGACCTGCTGGCCACCCTCGGTGAGGAAGTCGGCAAGGGCGCGTGGAGTTTCCGCTTCCAGGTGCGACCGCTGATGCGCTATGTGTGGTTTGGCGCGGCACTCATGTCACTCGGCGGATTCCTCGCCACGCTGGACCGCCGCTATCGACGCCGCAAGGAAGCGGCCGATGAGCGCGCAGCCGCGATCTCCGGTGAATCGCTGCAGGGCGGACGGGCATGAACCGATTTGCATTGCCGCTGCTGGCATTTGCACTGCTGGTGGTTGTATTCGGCGTGTCGCTCAAGCGTGCGCCCGAGAAACAGTTCGTGAAGTCGGCGCTGATCGGCAAGCTGGCGCCGGAGTTCTCGCTGCCGGATCTGCTGACGGAAGGCGCCACGGTGAAAAGCGCGACGTTCAAGGGCCACTGGTACCTGCTGAACGTGTGGGGAACCTGGTGCGTGGAATGCCGTGCCGAACACCAGACGCTGCTCGACATCCAGCAGGGTGGCAAGGTTGCCGTTGTCGGTCTCAATTACAAGGACGATGACACGGCAGCGCGGCAGTGGCTGACGGAGCTGGGCAATCCCTACACGGCTGTCGCAGTCGATCGTGAAGGTCGGGCGGCCATCGACTATGGCGTGTATGGCGCGCCAGAGAGTTTCCTCGTGAATCCGCAAGGGGTGATTGTGCACAAGGTAGTGGGCGTGATTACCCCCGACAGCTGGCGCAGCACCATGCTCCCGTTGATCGATGGTGTGAGCAAGTGATGCGCTTCATCGCTGCACTAGCCGTGATGGCGCTGTACAGCGCCGGCGCGCATGCCATCGATCCCGCACCGCCGCTCGCCGATCCATTGCAGCAGCAGCGCTACCTGGAGCTGATCCACGAACTGCGCTGCCTCAAGTGCCAGGGTGAAACCGTGGCTGACACGCAGGCCATGTTTGCCGCCGACATCCGCCGTCAGGTGCGCGAGATGGTGCAGGCGGGCAAGTCCAATACGGAAGTGCAGGAATACATGGTGGACCGCTACGGCGAGGTCATCCTGCTCAAGCCCCGCTGGTCGCTGGCCAATGCGTGGCTGTGGCTGGCGCCGGGCGTATTCCTCCTGGGCGGCGCGGGCATTGCCTGGCGCATCCTGCGGCAGCGGCGAGCGCTGCTCGCCGGCGACACCTCCGAGGTGGGCGAAGAGCCGGGGCGATCATGAGTGGCTTCATCATTCTTGCAGTGCTGCTGACACTGGCAGCGCTGGTGCTGGTGGTGTGGCCGCTCGTGCGGCGCGACGACGCAGCACCGGTTTCATGGCCGCTCGCCGGCCTCATGGCGATGCTGCTGGCGGGTGGCGCCGCAGCGCTTTATCCGGTGTGGAGCAACTGGAACTGGTCGCAGCCCGAAGTGGCCGCAGATTCGCCGCTGGCGATGGTGGGGCGCCTGGCGCGCCGCCTGGAGAAGCAGCCCGATGACCTGCAGGGCTGGCTGCTGTTGGGCAAGTCGTACGGTGTGATTGACCAATTCGCGCTGTCGGCACGCGCCTATCAGCGCGCCGATACGCTGGCCAAGGGCAAGAGCGCCGAAGCGCTGCTCGGGCTGGGTGACGCATTGATCAACGCCGGTCGCGGCGAGTTCAGCGGCCGGGCAGGACGCATGTTCGAACAGGCGCTGGAGATTGATCCCAATTCGGTGAAGGCGTTGTTCTACGGTGCCATCGCCGCTGCCGAGCGTAATGAACTGCCGCTGGCACGTGCGCGTTTCATGCGCCTGCTCGACGGCAATCCACCGCCGGATGTCCGCAGCATCATCGAGCAGCAGATCCGTGCGCTGGATGGCA
>JBDSGY010000140.1:0-4492 GCA_039918755.1 Steroidobacteraceae bacterium | reverse complement strand
GCAGCGCCCTCTCGACGACGCGACCCTGGTGGGCAAATTCGTCGATTGCGTCGGCCGGGCACAGCGTCCGCTGGCTTCAGAAGCCGCAGCCGGGCTCGCAGACCGCATCCTGGGCGTCGACAGGCAGAGTGCACTCTCGGCTTTTGAATGGACGGCGCCTTGCGTGACTTGACGCGCGCCGACGGTTGTGTGAAAACGCTTACATTCCACAAAAAAGGCCCTCGGGGGCTCAAGAGAGAGATCAAGCCATGACTGCACGTCGTAACCTGCCGGCGTCCCGGGTAGCTGCCGCCGTAACACTTGCCCTGCTGGCCCCCGCCCTGCGCGCGGCTGAGGTCCAGGTGCTTGACGAAGTGATCGTCACCGCGGAACGCCGCGCGCAGAACCTGCAGGACGTTCCGATTTCCGCCACAGTCTTCGACGCGCAGGAGCTCGACCGCCGCGGCGTCACCGATCTGAACGACATCCAGAATGTCGCGCCCTCCGTGGCCATCAACGTGGTGAACCGGTCCACGTTCGTGAACATCCGCGGCGTTGGCATTGCGCAGTCGGCGCCCACCTCGAATCCCGGCGTCGCGTTCTACATCGACGGTCAGCTGATCCCGCACGAGCAGTTCATCGGCCAGGCTTTCTTCGACATTGCCTCGATCGAAGTGCTGCGCGGCCCGCAGGGCACGCTGACCGGCCAGAACTCCACCGGTGGCGCCGTGTATGTGCGCACGCCGGCGCCGCAGTATGGCCAATACTCCGCAAGCCTGGAGCAGACCTTCGGCAATTACAGCTGGATCCGCACCATCGGCGCTGCGAACCTGGGTTTCAACGACAACTTCGCGCTGCGTCTGTCGGCGGTCTATGACGATCGCGACAGCTTCACCGACAACATCGGGCCGAGCAACAGCAGTCCCGGCGACGTCGGCCTGACATCCGGTCGCGCCAACTTCGCGTTCCGGCTGGCAGACGGGCGTTTCAGCGGCAACCTGCGCCTGGACTACTTCGACTGGCAGACCGACAACAACGCGGTCAAGAACCGCAACGATCTGGTCAGCAGCGATGCGTTCACCATCGAGGAAGACGCACGCTCGTTCATGGACCAGCAGGGCCATCGCAAGAGCCTGGAGCTGCACTACGCACTGAACGACCGCATGGAGCTGCGCCTGCTGTCATCGCGCCAGCGCGGCAAGACCGAGGACCAGACCGATGGTGATCGCACGGCCACTGCGCTGCCGCAGCCGCCGACCGCGAATGTGGGCCGTGTGGCGTATGCGCGCACAGGCTTCAAGACCTGGATCCACGAGCTGAACCTGTTGTCCACCGGCGAAGGCAAGGTGCAGTGGGTGCTCGGCGGCTTCTACATGCACGAGGGCATTCCGGTTTCGCTGCTGCGTGACAACCGCCACACCACGGACTTCGTCGCGTCCAATTCCACCATCATCACGCATGCCGAGAATGAATCGAAGTCGGCCTTTGGCCAGGTCAATGCCTTCGTGACCGACCAGTGGGAGCTGATTGGCGGCGCACGTTATTCGAAGGACACGCAGTTCTACAACCGCATCGCCCTGCCTGGCGCGCCGCTGCCCGCGGGCACCGACCGCATCGGCCCTCCTGCTTCCTCAGACCAGGTCACCGGCAAGCTCGGCGCGAACTTCCATGCGACCGACGACATGCTGTACTACGCCACGGTCTCCAAGGGCTACAAGGCTGGCGGCGTGAACCTCACGCTGGGCACGCCGAACTTCGAGCCGGAAAAGAACCTGGTGTATGAAGCCGGCTTCAAGTCGACGCTGATGGACCGCCGGCTGCGCGTGAATGGCAGCGTGTTCTATTCAGACTACAAGGACATCCAGTTCTCGAGCCTGTTCAACGCGCTGCCTCTGACGCAGAACGCGGCCTCTGGCAAAGCCACCGGTGCCGAGCTCGAGGTCACTGGCCGCTTCGGTGCATGGGGAACCAACGTCGGCATCGGCATCCTGAATGCAGAATTCGCCGAGAGCGCGTCCATCGTCAACACCGTGACCAACACGTTGCAGACGGTGCCCAAGGGCGCCGCCCTGCCGTTCTCGCCTGACTACACGCTCAATGCGGGCGTGGATTACAACTTCACACTCGGCAGCGGCGCCACGCTCACGCCGCGCCTGCAGTGGTCGTATGCGAGCAAGCAGCTGGCCACGCCCTTCCCCACCGTCGCCACCACCGTTCCGTCGCACAGCCTGCTCGACGCGCGGCTCTCCTACGACAACGGTGGTCGGTGGCAGGTCGAGGCCTTCGCCTCCAACCTGCTCGACAAGACCTACATCGCATCGCAGATCCAGAATTCCACCAGCGCCACGGGCGGCATCGTTTATGGTGCACCCCGGCAGTACGGACTGCGCGCAAAAGTGAATTTCGGAAACTGAAGAAGGCGACTGTGAAGCTGCGTCAGGCCCTCATCTCGATACCGTTCGCCACCGTGGCCCTGCTGCTGTCGCCGACTACCCCCTCGGCCGGCGCAGGTGGACCGGATCGCTGGTGGGGGCCTGGCGACGCCCGCACCTGGCCGCAGCGACTCGATTACGCCAATTCGCAGGGCTCCATCGGCGTGCTGCGTGACGCGCCCGCTCTCGACACCAGGGGCCACCCTTTCTTCACGCCACTGGGCACGAACGGGCGCGCCTGCGTCACGTGTCACCAGCCGGCTGATGCGATGAGTCTTGCGGCGGCCACCGTGCGCGAACGCTGGGCCACCACGCAGGGCCATGACCCGCTGTTTGCTGCAGCCGATGGCTCCAATTGCCCGAACCTGCCGCAGCAGGACGCCGCGTCGCATTCGCTGCTGCTGCAGCGGGGTTTGATCCGGATCGCCCTACCGTGGCCGCCGCGTGATGCCGATGGCAAAACCATCGACCCGGAGTTCACGCTCGAGGTAGTGCGCGATCCGACGGGCTGCAATACGAATGCGACGTATGGCCTCGCGGCCGCGAACCCGAAGGTCTCGGTGTATCGCCGCCCGCGACCACTGGCCAACACGAAATTCACCACACACGAGAATTTTGGCGTACTGCCCTTCATCGGCAAGAACGGCCTGCCCGCCACGCGCGACCCGGCAACCGGCCGCCCGTCCGTGATGAACCTGATGGCAGATGCGCGCGTGCCGAGTCTGGCCGTGCAGGCACAGGACGCGGCCGTGAATCATCTCGAGGCGCACGCGCCGCTCACGCCTGCACAGGTTGCGGCCATCGTCGCCGTTGAGGGCACCATCTACGTCGCCCAGGGCAGTGACCAGCGTGCCGGCAATCTCGAGGAGCCCGACGGCCCGTCGGGTCTCGGCCCGCGTGCCATGCAGAGGGGCGAGGCCGGCGTGCTTGGCAACAACACCACCCGCTGGGTCATTCCGATGGAGGAGAAATGGAAATCGCTGCCTCGCAGCAGCGATGCCGCGCTCAATGCACGCAACTCCGCGCGCGAGTCCATCCAGCGCGGGCATGACGTGTACATGTTCCGCACCTTCTGGATCCGTGATTCGATGCACCTGAATACGGTGGGCCTGGGAAATCCCACCAAGCGCACCTGCGCCACCTGCCATGGCATGCACCTCACCGGCATGGACACAGCGAACGGCTGGATGGACATCGGCACCACCAACCTGCCCTGGGCCAGCGAAGTGCCGCTGAATCCGTGGAATGTCACGAAGCCGGAGCTGCCGCTGTTCAAGGTGACGTGCAAGGATCGAGTGCCACCGCATCCATTTCTGGGCCGGGTGATCTTCACACAGGATCCGGGACGCGCGCTGATCTCCGGCCGCTGCAATGACGTGGGTACGATCGTGATCCAGCAGCTGCGCGGACTGTCGGCGCGTGCGCCCTATTTTTCCAACGGTTCGGCTGGCAGCCTGCGTGAAGTGGTCGACTTCTACGACCGGCGCTACAACATCGGCTACTCCGAGCAGGAAAAGCAGGACCTCGCGAACTTCCTGGGGGCGCTGTGAACCTGCGACAACGCTTCGGCATCGTTCCCTTGTTGCTGGCCGCCGCCGCACAGGCCGCGACGCCCGATCCGGCACTGCGCAATTTCGTCGCCTGTCCCATTGTGCGCGACACCGCCTCGGTGCCCTGCTGGCTGGCCGAATATGACGGAGAACTTTATTTCCTGACGCTGCAGGCGGACGTGAGCGCGCCGGTGAATCCGCCCTGGCTGGGGCACAAGGTGCTCGTGGAAGGCCGGCGCAGCGACCGCCCACGCATCTGTGGCGGCATCGTGCTGGAGCCCGTGCGACTGTCTGTGATCGCGGAACCGGATGCCTCGTGCAACCAGATCTGGCCGGCGGAAGACCGCTACAACCTCACCTTCGAACCACCGCGGCCACCGGGGCCCAGTGGCGGCCGCCTCGCATTCAACACCCTGCCGATGCCAGTGAAGTCTGCAGACGTGAAACGCGAGCCGCAGCATTACACACTCAACTACGACTTCAATGGCCTGGTGGGCTTCAAGCATCCCTTCGTGCTGGCGCCGGCGCTTG
>JBDSGY010000139.1:0-4203 GCA_039918755.1 Steroidobacteraceae bacterium | reverse complement strand
GGCCAGGGTGCCGGACGCATTGCGAGGCGACGGCATCCTGGTGGTAGCGAGTTCAAGCGAACCGGACGCCGACGCCCTGCGCAAGGTCGCTGCCGCCGCGCTGAAGGAACTCGGTATTGAAGCGGGTGATGCGCTTCATGTGAGCACCGGCACGGCCATACCCGAGACAGCAACCGGCAAGCCTGTACGCCGGACGCTGTCCGAAGAATTCGTTGCGGCAAGATCGCCGATCGTAACTGCTCTGCCGGAGCAGAAATCATCGACTCCGACGAACGGCGGCGTGCTTGGCTTCGTCCAGCGCTCGTTTCCGGGACAAGAAGTAGGCAAGAACGCCACCTTCGAATCCCTTGGGGGTGACTCTCTGGGCTACATCCAGTTTTCACTTGGCTTTGAAAAGCGTTTCGGCGCACTGCCCAGCGGCTGGGAGTCGCTGACAGTCGAGCAACTGGAGCGAAGTGTATCCGACGGCCGCGGCGGTTTCTGGCGTCATCTGGAATCCGCCACGCTGGGACGCGCATTCTTCATGATCTGCATCGTGGCGCTGCATCTAGGCACGTTCATGTACAGCAGCAACTTCGGTGCCGCCTATTTCCTGTTCATGCTGGCCGGCTATAGCGTCTCGCGCTTCCAGTGGCCGGAAATCAGCCGCACGGGCAAGGTGTGGACCCTGCTCGGAACGGTCTCGCGGGTGGCGGTTCCCAGCGTGCTGATGATCGTGGCAATGCAGTTGTGGACCAGGCACTTCGAGCTTAAGCCGCTGCTGCTGATATCCAACTTCTTCGATCCGCGGCAGTATCACGTCGCATATTTCTATTTTTCGGAAATATACATGCAGCTGCTGCTGATCGTTGCAGCGATCTTCTCGTTCAGGCGAGTGCGGGAGATGTTCCGGAAATGGCCGATGCTCTGCAGTACCGCCCTGCTCGTGGCTTCCATCGCAGCGAGCCACGAGATCGAGCTTTACTGGGACACGAACTATCTCTTTCATCGTACGCCGCACTGGTGCGCCTGGGCGTTTGCATCAGGCATGGTGATGGCGAGCGCAGCTGGACGGAGCCTGACTATTCGGGCGCTGGCCTTGGCGATTGTTGGCATCGCGACCGTCAACCACTTTGGCTTCACCTCGGCCGCGTATTACGTCGGAGGAGCCTGTGCGGTGCTGCTGTTCATGCCCGAGCTCACCGTACCGCTGCCCGTCAAGACTGTGGTGGGCGAGATTGCCGGATCGTCGATGTTCATGTACTTGAGTCACGCCCAGGTCAGAAACCTCGTTACCCGGCTGTTCCACGCCCCCATGCCGTGGGTGTCTCTGATCTGCGCAATTGGCTTCGGCGTCCTGTATGCACGCTGCTACGGCTGGGCCGAGGCGACGGCTCGCGAGTTTGCCGGAAGACATTGGAATTGGCCGGGGAAGCGCACCCCGCCGGCCCCCGCCCACACCTGACCGGGTGCGCGGGCGTTAGCCTGCGGGCAGGCAGCCAGGCAACCCGCTGGTTGGGGAAAACGCGGGCGTCTCGTGTTAATTTCGCCCCATGCTGTCCAACGCGCAAACTGGAACAGTCAGAATCATCGGCGCCTGCCGCGGTGTCAGCTCGCAGACGCGCAGCTAAGCCATGTCCAGCGTTGAACGCCTGTCTTTTGCGGATCAGTCGTTGCTCGGCGGACACGCAGAAACCGTGGAGCGCCTGCAGTTCAGCGCCCTTCACTGTCGCGGCGAACGTGTACTGGACGCGGGATGCGGCACGGGGCTCGGCGCACGCTATCTGCTCGATCACGGCGCGCTATCGATGCTGGGTGTCGACTACTCCCCGGAAGCAATCACGGAAGCCACGGCCTTGTCACCGCCTCAGGTCGATTTGCTGGTGGGGGACCTGCATCAACTGACTGAAGTTGTCGCAGGCCGCGGCCCCTTTGGCGCGATAGTCTGCTTCGAGACTTTGCCGCATCTGCGCGACCCTGGCTTGTTCCTGAAGGCGGCAGCCCAGCTCCTGGAAGCCGAGGGAACATTCATCGTCAGCACGCCAAATCGCGATGCGATTCCGCTCGATGCCGCGGGGCGTCCGCTGTATGCCTTCCAGCACACTGCATATAGCGCCGCGTCGCTCGAGACGCTGCTGCGCAATTATTTCGACGAAGTGGACATGTGCGGCCAATGGCTGACCCCGTCTGGAAAGCTGCGCAAACACCGTGCCGAAGAAGGTTTTCGTTATCTGTGCGACAGCTATTACCAGCCCGGGGCAAGACTGTTGCGTTGGGGCAAACGCCTGCTGGGGCGCCCGACCCTGCCGATGCCTGAGAATCACGCGCATTCCGACGCGTATCCCGGCGATTACGAGATCGCGCCGCTCGGTGCCCCGCGGGTGCCGTGGGCACCCACCATTCTGGTCGCCGTATGCCGCAACTGCGCGGTCCAGAAAGCCAGTGGCTCCGCGCGGGCAAAATAGCGGGAAATGAAGTCTCTGCCGGCTGCCGCGAGCTGCTCCCGCAATTCCTGCGATTCGGCTTCCAGCAGGCGGTCGGCCGCCCTGTCAGGCGATTCCGCGATCAGCGCCGTGACCCCATCCCGCATGCTGAAATTGGCGCCAGTCGCGGTGCGGCCGATTACCACGATGCCTGCTGCCATGGCTTCCTGTGGTGGCAAGGCGCAACCTTCTTCACGGGCCGAAGCAAGAAAAGCCTGCGGCTCGCGAAATCGCGCGGCTAGTTCCAGGATCGGCAGGCCGGACACACGCTCGAGTTTCCAGAATCGCCCCCCGCGTTTCGAATACGCGTCCCAGGTGGCATCGATGAATTCCGGATTCTTGCGCGGAAACGCGAACAGCAGGCCCTCCGTCCGCTGCCGCTGGGGCACGAACCGGAACATGCTTTCGTCCACCACATTGGGGACGATCGAAACCTGCTTGCCGGGAAACAGCGCCTCACACTTGCTCCGCATGAACGGCGAATCGGTCCACACGGCGAGATCGTCGCGGCCGTACTTGAAATCGGCTTTCAGGTGCAATGGACTCTGCTGATAGACGACCACCGGGCCGTTTACCGCGTCGGCCAGCGTGCTCGCATAGTCCGGAACGATGCACACGTCGTCCGCGCGCCGCTGCTCCCATGCGATGCAGGGCAGGCGGCGGCCGGGACCCAGCACTTCCCCATATTGATCGCGCCCACTGATCGTGGCGAGCACGGCATCAGCCCCCGCAAGTCGAGCCGCCTCGCAGTGGCGCATCAGGTTGAGTGTGCCACCGTATACCGTGTTGACGGCCCAGTACCGATGCAGCAGCCAGCGGGCCGCTGCATCCGGAATCCTCCGCAGGATTGCATCGAAATTCGCAGGCAGCCAGCCGTGCCGGAAGTCAGGGATCAGGAAGATGAAGCGCACGCGACACGAACCGCTCCCGTCGGTCGCCACTGCCTCACCACATCCACTATGCGCCCAAGTTCCACCTCTGAAATCTCTGCGTGCAGTGGCAGACGCACCAGCCGGGCGGCGGCATGTTCAGCAACGGGGCAGCCTCCGGGAACGCCACCCGACTGCACGCCGAAGGGTGTGGTGTTGAGTGGCACGTAATGGAATGCACATCCGATTCCAGCACGTGTCATGTGCGCGATGAAATCCGCCTGGTCGCGGGCTTCTGGCAACAGTAGATAGTAAAGATGCCAAGCGGACACGCAGTCTGCAGGGATGACGGGCAGCCGCACGCCGCGTTGTTGAGCCCAATCAGCAAGCAGCGTTTCGTAGGCGCGATGAACGTACTCGCGCCTCGATTGAATGCTCTCGCGATTTTCCAGTTGACCCAGCAGGAACGCTGCCAGCATGTCAGCAACCACATAGCTCGAGCCGATGTCCCGCCAGGTGTATTTATCCACCTCGCCTGCGAAGAACCGCCTTCGGTCGGTCCCCTTCTCGCGGATTACCTGGGCACGCGCGAGCAGGTCAGGGTCATTGATCAGCAACGCGCCACCTTCGCCACAGCTGAAGTTCTTCGTGCCATGAAAGCTCAGTGCGGCAAGAGTGCCAAACGTGCCCATCGGCTGGCCGCGATAGCTGCCAAAAGGGCCGTGCGCGAAGTCTTCGACAAGCGCAATTCCATGCTGTGTGGCGATCCGCTGCAACTCGCTCATCTCGCAGGCTACGCCCGCGTAATGCATGCACACGATTGCTCTGGTACGGGGCGTGATCAGCTTTTCCACCGACACCGGGTCGATGTT
>JBDSGY010000138.1:0-3833 GCA_039918755.1 Steroidobacteraceae bacterium | reverse complement strand
CCGACGCGGCTTACCTGCACTACACGCCCAACGAAACCATTGGCGGCGTGACGTTCGCGGATATCCCCGATGCGGGGGCCGTGCCATTGATCGCGGACTTCTCCTCCTCGATCCTCTCCGAGCCGCTGGACGTGTCGCGCTTTGGACTGATCTACGCCGGCGCACAGAAGAACATCGGTCCTTCCGGCCTGTGCGTGGTGATCGTGCGCGATGACCTGCTTGGCAACATCCGCGGCAGCACGCCGTCGATCTGGGACTACCGGCAGATGGCTGCCGATGGCTCGATGTCCAATACACCGCCCACCTTCGGGTGGTACATCGCCGGGCTGGTATTCAAGTGGCTGAAGCGACAGGGCGGCCTCGCTGCCATGGGTGCCCGAAACCGCGCCAAGGCCGCGTCGTTGTATGCGGTGATCGATGGCAGCGGCTTCTACCGCAATCCGGTGCAGCCGCGCTTTCGATCGATCATGAATATCCCTTTCACGCTGGCAAAGCCGGACCTGGACAAGACGTTCCTGACCGAAGCCAAGGCCGCAGGGCTCACCAATCTGGAAGGCCACCGCTCAGTCGGCGGCATGCGCGCCAGCATCTACAACGCGATTTCTCCGGAAGGCGTGGCGGTGCTCGTGAGCTTCATGCAGGAGTTTGAACGACGCCATGGCTGAGCCATTCCGCATCCTGACGCTGAACAACATCAGCGCCAAAGGCCTGGAACGCCTGCCGCGCGCCCAGTACGAAGTCGCATCGGCCATCCAGAATCCCGACGCGGTGCTGCTGCGTTCGGCCGACATGCACAACCTGCCGCTGGCGGACTCGGTGCTGGCGGTGGCGCGGGCCGGCGCCGGCACCAACAACATTCCCGTGGCTGCGCTGTCGGCCCGCGGCATTCCCGTGTTCAACACGCCAGGCGCAAACGCGAATGCCGTGAAGGAACTGGTCATCGGCAGCCTGTTCATGGCGGCCCGGAACATCGGCCAGGCGTGGCTGTTTGCGCGGGCGCAGAGTGGCGATGACAAGGCCATCGATGTGGCGGTCGAAAAGGGCAAGAAGGATTTCGTCGGCTTCGAGCTGCCGGGCCGCACGCTGGGCGTCATTGGCCTCGGCGCCATCGGCGTCGAAGTCGCCAACTGCGCGCTGGCGCTGGGAATGAAGGTGCTGGGCTACGATCCGCAGATCACGGTGCAGCGCGCCTGGGAACTGTCTTCCAGCGTGCAGCAGGCGGTTTCGCTGGACGACCTGTTCGCGCGCAGCGATGTGATCTCCGTGCACGTACCCCTGAACGACGCCACGCGCAACCTCGTGAATGCCGCACGCATCCAGCTGATGCGCAAGGGCAGCATGGTGCTCAATTTCGCGCGCGGGGGCATCGTGGATTCCGCGGCCACCATTGCGGCGCTGGATTCCGGTCATCTGCACGCGTATGTCTGCGACTTCCCCAGCAATGCGCTGAAGAACCATCCGAAGGTCGTGGCGCTGCCACACCTCGGCGCTTCCACGGCAGAAGCAGAAGAAAACTGCGCGGTCATGGCTGTCGAGCAGCTGCGTGATTTCCTCGAGAACGGCAACATCCGCAATTCGGTGAACTTTCCGGAAGCCGTGATGCCGCGGCTGCCCGGCACCACGCGGCTGGTCATTGCCAACAGCAACGTGCCCAACATGGTGGGACAGATTTCCACCAGCCTGGCGACTGCCAACACGAACATTGCCGATCTGCTCAACAAGTCCCGCGGTGAATACGCCTACACGCTCATCGATTGCGATGGTGCGGTCAGCGCGACGACGCTGGCAGGAATCCGTTCGATTCACGGCGTGCTGACAGCGCGTCTTGTCTGAAGGAGTTGTAGATGAGCAGCAAGAAGAAGAAGACTCCGAACTCTGCTCCTGCCACCCGACCGGCCATCGAATCCATCCGCGAGCGCATCGACTTCGTGGACCAGGAACTGCACGCGCTGATCAACCAGCGCGCCGAGCTTGCGCGCCAGGTGGGCGTGTCCAAGCACAAGGAAGGACACCTGGTCGATTTCTATCGGCCGGAGCGCGAAGCAGAAGTGCTGCGCATGGCGCTGGCGCGCAACAAGAAGGGGCCGCTGCGCGACGAGGAAGTGCTGCGCCTCTTCCGCGAGATAATGTCGGCGTGCCTGGCGCAGGAGAAGCCGCTCAAGATTGCCTACCTCGGCCCTGAAGGCACCTATTCGCAGTCCGCGGTGCTGAAGCATTTCGGTCACTCGGTGCGCGCGCTGGCGCTGGCTTCCATCGACGAAGTCTTCCAGGAAGTGCAGGCCGGCAATGCCGATTTCGGCGTGGTGCCAGTCGAGAATTCCTCCGAGGGCACGGTCAACAACACACTCGACCGGTTCATGACCACCAGCCTGCACATCTGCGGCGAGGTGGAATTGCGTGTGCACCACAACCTCATCGGGCGCATGAAGGACATGGGCGAAGTGCAGCGCATCTGCGCGCATCCGCAGGCCCTGGGTCAATGCCGCGGCTGGCTGGACGAGCATCTTCCGGGCATCGAACGCGTGCCGGTGAGCAGCAATGCAGAAGGCGCACGCCGCGCACGAGATGAACGTGGCACGGCCGCTGTGGCAGGCGCCGTGGCGGCCGAGGTCTACAGCCTCGATATCCTCGCGCCAAACATCGAGGACAGCGATGACAACACCACGCGCTTCCTCGTGCTGGGCAGCAAGCTGCTGAAATCCAGCGGCAGTGACAAGACCACCATCCTGGTTTCCGGCGCCGAGACCACGGAGTCCGGGGTCCTGTTCCGCCTGCTGGCCCCGCTGGCGAAGCACAAGGTCAACATGACGCGCATCGAATCGCGGCCGTCGCGCCGGCGTAAATGGGACTATGTTTTCTTCATCGATCTTGAAGGGCATGCCGATGACGCGCCGCTCGCGAAGGCGCTCGCGGAGCTGCGCAAGGAAGCCTCGCTGTTCCGTGTGCTCGGCTCCTATCCACGGTCGATCCTGTGACAGCCGGGCGTGACCAGTCCGCCGGCCCCGGTGGTCTGGCGGCGACGTCCGTCAGGCAACTTGCGCCGTATGTAATCGGCAAGCCGATTGGCGAGCTCGCCCGTGAGCTCGGTACGGACGACATCGTCAAGCTCGCCTCCAACGAGAATCCGCTGGGACCAAGTCCGCTCGCCATCGCCGCCATGCAGAAGGCGCTGGCGGAGGTGTGGCTGTATCCGGACGGCAATGGTCATGAACTGAAGCAGGCGCTGGCACTCCACCATGGCGTGGAGGCGGCGCAGGTTACGCTCGGCAACGGCTCGAACGACCTGCTGGTCCTGCTGGCCGAGGCATTCCTGACAGCGGACGCAAGCGCGGTTTATTCGCAGCACGCGTTTGCGATCTACGGCCTGGTCGTCCAGGCGACTGGCGCGAAGGGCCTGGTAACGCCGGCTCATCCTGCCGGCCACGCCATGGAGCTGGGTCATGACCTGGACGCGATGCTCGCGGCCATCGATGACAGCACCAGGCTGGTGTTCATTGCCAATCCGAACAATCCGACTGGCACCTGGAACAACCCAGGTCAGGTGCGCGCATTCCTGCGGCGTGCACCTTCCTCGGCAATCGTGGTTCTGGATGAGGCGTATTTCGAATACTCACGGCGGGTCGATTGCCCCGATGGCATGCAGTTGCTGCGCGACCATCCGAACCTCATCGTCCTGCGCACGTTTTCCAAGGCGCACGCCCTGGCTGGCGTGCGTGTCGGCTACGGCATCTCGCATCCACAGGTTGCGGACATGCTCAACCGGGTACGCCAGCCCTTCAACGTGAATATCCCGGCGCTGGTTGGTGCCGAAGCTGCGCTCGCGGACACTGCCC
>JBDSGY010000137.1:0-4063 GCA_039918755.1 Steroidobacteraceae bacterium | reverse complement strand
CGATCATCAGGATGTTCTTTGGCGTGATCTCGTGGCGCAAAGGCTCGTCGATCTGCATGCGGCGCCAGCGGTTGCGCAGCGCGATGGCCACCGCGCGCTTGGCGGCCTGCTGGCCGACGATGTGCTTGTCCAGCTCCTGCACGATGTCGCGGGGCGTCATGAGGCGCTCCCGAGTTCTTCGATCGTGAGATTGCGGTTGGTGTAGATGCAGACATCGGCGGCGATGCCGAGTGATTTCTCCACGATCTCGCGGGCGGACATGGACGTGTTCTCGAACAACGCGCGCGCGGCCGACTGCGCGTACGGACCACCGGATCCGATGGCTGCCAGTGGCAGGTCCGGCTCGATCACGTCACCGTTGCCGGAAACCACGTACAGGCTGCCCGGATCGCCTACCAGCAGCAGCGCCTCGAGGCGCCGCAGGTAGCGGTCGGAGCGCCAGTCCTTGGCAAGCTCGATGGCCGCGCGGGTGAGATTGCCGAACTTCTGCAGCTTGCCTTCGAAGCGCTCGAACAGCGTGAACGCATCGGCCGTGCCCCCGGCGAAGCCCGCCAGCACCTTGCCTTCGTACAGCTGCCGCACCTTGCGGGCATTGCCTTTCATCACCGTGTTGCCAAGCGTGACCTGGCCGTCACCGCCGAGTGCGAGAACGCCGTTGCGCCGCACCGCAAGGATGGTCGTGCTGTGGGGGTCGAATCGCTCGCTCATGGGACTCCTGGGAATTGCCGCCGGCTCGCGTCCAGGAAGCCAGGCTCGGCTCTAGCGACGGTTGCGGCGGGCGCGCGGATGCGCCTGATCGTAGATATGGGCCAGGTGCTGGAAATCAAGATGGGTGTACACCTGCGTGGTGCTGATGTCCGCATGGCCCAGCATCTCCTGCACGCCACGCAGGTCGTGGCTGGATTCCAGCAGGTGCGTGGCGAAGGAATGGCGGAACAGATGCGGGTGCAGTTTGACCGGCAGGCCCTGCTGGCGAGCCACCTGTGCCAGCCGCAGCTGGATGGCCCGCGCCCCCAGACGGCGACCGTTCTGGCCGACGAACACGGCCGTCTCGTCCGGCTTCACGAGCGCGGCACGCAAGGTCAGCCAGCGGCGGATCGCGGCCACAGCCTGTGCGCCGACCGGCACGATGCGGGTCTTGTTGCCTTTGCCGGTCACGCGCACGGTGCGATCGGCGAGGTCCAGCGCGTCGAGATCGAGGCCGGTCAATTCCGCCAGGCGCAAGCCGGAGGAATACAGCAGTTCCATGATGGCGAGGTCGCGCGTGACCAGACGCGGATCGCCCGGTGGCGGCGCGCCCGGTGCGGGCTCCAGCACGCGTGCCATCTGGTCGGCATCGAGCGTGCGGGGCAGCCGCTTGGGCACCTTCGGGGCCTTCACGTCGACGGCCGGATTGCCCGGGACCTGGCCCTCGCGCTGCAGGTATTTGTAGAACGAGCGGATGGCGGAAAGCCGGCGCTGGATGCTGCGCGGTCCCAGGCCGCCGGCATGACTGCGCGCGCTGAACGAACGCACATGGCCGTGATCCAGATCTTCCCAGTTGTGCAGGCCATGCAGGTCGCACCAGCCAGCCAGCGCTTCGAGGTCGCCCTGGTAGGCAGAAGCGGTGTGGGCCGACAGCCGGCGCTCCTGCGCCAGATGGCGGAGAAACTGCTGCCGCGCTTCAGTCGCGCGCGAGTGCATCGCTGATCAGTTCGCCCAGCAGTGCGAGGAAGTCGGTGCTCATGCCTGGATGGAAGCGCTCCCGGTTCAGGCTGCCCAGAACCAGCAACCCCAGCGGGCTGTCGCCCATGAGGGGCACCAGCGCCACCGAGCCGACGCTGCCGCTGTCGGGTCCGAAGATGAAGTCGCGCTGTGAATCGCGAATCTGCCCGCAACGCGGGCGGCCCGTGCCCAGCAGCGTCTCGAAGCCACTGAGGTTCGGATCGTTGGCGGCTACAGGCCGCACGAAACGCAGGTCGCCGGTGTCACTGCCTGCGCTGAACAGCAGCAGCACGGTCTGCGAGGTGTCGAAGTCCTCGCGGAAGCCGCGTTCGATCTGCGTGAGGATTTCGCGGCGCGTGGGGGCGCGCATCAGTCGCCGCGTGAAGCGGTGGATTTTCGCGGTGAGCGCCTCGTTGGCGCGCGCAATGCCCACCAGCTCGCTCAGCCGCGAATCGGCCGTCTGGTTCTTGTCGCGCAGCACTTCGATCTGCCGTTCGACCAGCGACACCGCGGCGCCACTGGCATGCGGCAGCTTGAGGCTGGCCAGTAATTCGGCATTGCGCTGGAAGAAATCCGGATTGGCGCGCAGCCAGCTGGCAATGTCTTCGTCAGCCAGGGTGGATTCGACGCGCGCGGTGGAAGTGGTCATGAAGTTGCGGAGCTCCCGAAAGCGAAGGATTCAAAGGTGAGTCAGAAACTCAGTGTGCAGCTAAATCTATAGATCAAACCGCCCGGTGAAAGATACTGCAGCCGGACCTTCCAGCCAAAGCGGATGACCTGCACCGGGCCAGCGGATGGTGAGCGGGCCACCCGGGAGATTGACACGCACCCGCGCATCGAGCAGGCCGGCGCGAATGCCGGTGGCCACTGCGGCGCAGGCGCCGGTGCCGCAAGCCTGCGTTTCACCCACGCCTCGCTCGAACACCCGCAGGCGGATGTGATCACGTGCCAGGATCTGGCGGAATCCCACGTTCACGCAGCGTGCGAAACGCGGATGCGCTTCGAGCACGACGCCAACGCCCGTCACGGGCGCCGCATCCACATCCGGTACGTCGATGACCGCATGGGGATTGCCCATGGAGGCGATGGTGAACTGCACCGGGTGGCTGTGCACCGTGATCGAATACACCGGACCCGTCTGGCCCGCCTCGTCGAAGGCCACGGCCTGCGGCGAGAAATCAGGTTCGCCCATGTCCACCGCCACTTCGCCTGGTGCGCCTAGCTGCGCATTGATCAGCCCCGCGGGACTTTCGAGCGCAAGGTGGCCATTGCGGGCGAGGCCGCGCTGACGCAACAGCTCGGCGAGGCAGCGAACTCCATTGCCGCATTGCTCCACCTCGCCGCCGTTGGCATTGAAGATGCGGTAGTAGGCCAGCGTATTGCCGTTGCGCGGCGGCTCGAGCACGAGCGCCTGGTCGAAGCCGATGCCGCGATGGCGGTCAGCCAGCTGCCGCCACTGCAGTGCGGAGAGGGCAAGTCCGTCGCGCGAGGGTGCGTCAAGCACGATGAAATCGTTGCCGAGGCCGTGCATCTTGGTGAACTCGAGGTGCATGCATCCAAGGATACACCCGCGCAAGCGCTAGAGACGCGCCTTGAGCTCCGCCACCAGCCGCCTGCTCACCTGCATGGGCTCCGCCACGCCCCGCAGCCGGATCAGATGGTGCCCGTCGTCACTGCGTTCGATGGCTTCGATGAAATCGCGGTTGACCAGCGCGCTGCGGTGAATGCGCAGGAACCGATCGCCAAATTCGCTTTCCAGCGTGCGCAGCGAGTCGTCGATAAGGTCCTCGCCGCCGGTGTGGCGCACGGTCGTGTATTTCTGCTCTGCCACCAGGCTGACGATGTCTTCCAGCCGCAGCAGCTTGATGCCGTCACGCTGGCGCACCGCGAGTTGCGTGCGTGCCCCCTGTGCGGCCACTGCGCCGAGTTGCCGCGGCGTCAGGCGCTGCGCGCGCTCGGTGGCGGCCGAGAGTTTTTCCTTGCGCACCGGCTTCAGCAGGTAGCCCACCGCTTCGGCTTCGAACGCTTCCATCGCGTGCTCGTCATGCGCGGTGGTGAAGATGATCGCGGGCGGCACATCGAGGCTGCCCAGGTGCCGCGCCAGCTCGAGGCCGGACATGCCCGGCATGTGCACGTCCAGGTACAGCACGTCGGGATCAAGCTCGGCTATCCGCTGCAGTGCTTCGGTGGCGTTGCGCGCGTCGCCGACGATTTCCACCTGTCCGAGTTCGCGCAGCAACGCGGCCAGGCGTTCGCGCGCGGGCTGCTCATCGTCCACGATCAGTGCGCGCAGGGTCATGACCCAAGTTCCGGCGACACCAGCGTCTCGGGAAAGCGCAGCTGCACCACGAACTCGTCG
>JBDSGY010000136.1:0-7754 GCA_039918755.1 Steroidobacteraceae bacterium | reverse complement strand
TCGTGGCCGAGACGTTGCTGCGCACCTTCGCCAGCTCCGCAGCCGACATCGGCACCAGGCCCTTGTCGGCCAGGTAGCCTTCGCCACCCATCGAGCGGTCGCTCATGTATTCAGTCACGAACTCGCGCAGGCCGGGAATCACGCCGATATGGGCCTTCTTGACGTAGATGAACAGCGGGCGGGACACCGGATATTTCGACGAGGCGATGTTGTCGAAGGTTGGCGCCACACCATCGACCGTCGCGCCCTGCAACTGGCTGATGTTCTCTTCCAGGAAGCTGTAGCCGAAGATGCCCAGCGCCTTCGGATTGGCTTCGAGCTTCTGCACGATCAGGTTGTCGTTCTCGCCGGCTTCCACGTAGCCGCCGTCTTCACGGATCGCGTCACAGACGCGCTTGTAACGGCCCTCGTCCACGTCCTTGAGTGACTTGATCCACGGGAAGGTCGAGCAGCCGGACTCCATCACCAGTTCGACGAACGCGTCGCGCGTGCCGGAGGTAGGCGGCGGTCCCAGCACTTCGATCTTGTCCGACGGCAGTGCCGGATTGACCTGGTTCCAGGTCTTGTTGGGATTGGCGATGAGCGTGGTCGGGCTGGCGGGATCGGGTACCTGCTTGGCGAGTGCGAGGTAGATCTCGCGGCGGGTCAGTTTGTACGGCTTGCCCTTGTTGGAACTGGCCACGACAATTCCGTCGTAGCCGACCTTGAGCTCGACGATGTCCTTCACGCCGGCCTTGGTGCAGCTTTCCACTTCGCCGGCCTTGATGGCGCGCGAGGCATTGGCGATGTCCGGGTGCTGCACGCCCACGCCGCCGCAGAACAGCTTGATGCCGCCGCCGGTGCCGGTGCTTTCCACCTTGGGAGTCTTGAACTTGCCGGCCTTGCCGAACTGTTCCGCCACGGTCGTGGTGAACGGATAGACGGTCGACGAACCCACCACCGTGATGTAATCGCGGCCGGACTGCCCCATGGCGGTGGAACCGAACAGTACGGACGAGATCATTGCGGCGACGAGCGGGGCTTTGCGGATCATTTTGCTGTAACTCCTGGTTGAGGCTGTATTGGCAACCCGTGGAGCGCACTCTAGAGATGAAATATTTCAGTCTGATTGCAGTTCCCGACGAAGCTTGGCCGCCCCGCAAGTCCCTGAATCCCATACACTCCCGCGCCGGCGTAAACTCTGATTCAATCACCACGGACACCCGACATTGCAGACTCCTGACACCCTGCAGCTGACGCAGGACCTCATCGCCCGCGCCTCCGTTACCCCGGCCGACCAGGGATGCCAGCAGTTGATGATGGCGCGGCTGGCCGCGGTGGGGTTCCGCAACGAACCGCTGGTCTTCGGCAGCGTCGAGAATTTCTGGGCCACCCGTGGCAGCGGCGCACCCGTGCTGTGTTTTGCCGGTCACACCGATGTGGTACCCACCGGTCCGCTCGAGGAATGGCGTACCGACCCCTTCAAGCCCACCATCGTCGACGGCATGCTGTACGGCCGCGGCGCGGCAGACATGAAGAGCGGGCTGGCGGCCATGGTGACGGCAGCCGAAGCCTTCGTGCGCGAATGCCCCAACCACAAGGGCACCATCGCGTTCCTGATCACCAGCGATGAAGAAGGTCCGTCAGTGGACGGCACCAAGCGCGTGGTCGAAGTGCTGCGCGCCCGTGGCGAACGCATCGACTGGTGCATAGTGGGCGAACCATCCAGCGAAAACCGCGTCGGCGACACGATCAAAATCGGACGCCGTGGCTCGTTCAGCGGCCGCCTCACCGTGCACGGCGTCCAGGGACATGTGGCCTATCCTGATCTTGCGAAGAACCCGGTGCACATGCTGGCCCCGGCACTAGCCGAACTCACGCAGCATGTCTGGGACCAAGGCAACGAGCATTTCCAGCCCACTACTTTCCAGGTGTCGAACCTCAACGCGGGCACCGGCGCCCCGAACGTGATTCCCGGCGAACTGAAGGCGCGCTTCAACCTGCGCTACTCGCCGGTGCAGACGCAGGATTCATTGCGCAGGACGGTGGAAGGCATCCTCGACAAGCATGGCGTGCGCCACACCATCGAATGGTATGTGTCCGGCGAGCCGTTCTATACGCCGGCCGGGGCGCTGTCCGAGGCGGTATGCAAGGCGGTGGCCAAGGTCGCCGGCAGTCCGCCCAAACTCAGCACTGGCGGTGGCACGTCGGATGGCCGCTTCATCGCGACTTTGGGGAGCCAGGTAGTCGAGCTAGGCGTCACGAACGCCACCATCCACAAGGTCAATGAGTCGGTGGAAGTGGCCCAGATCCACGCACTGCACGAGATGTACGTGGAAACGCTGCGGCAGCTGCTGGCCTGATTACCAGGCCGCCTTGCGGGTGCGGCCGCGCCAGTTGAGCAGCACCCCGAAAGTGCCCAGCGCAAGCAGGCAGATCAGCACCCAGGCTGGCATCGGGAGGCCCAGGACACGTTCGACTTTTGCGCACTCGCCTGACCCCGTGAACACCTTGCGCAGCACTTCCATCGCGGGAAACACATCCCACATGTAATCCAGCGTTGCGCCGCAGGCCGGCACTGTGCCGGCAGGCAATGACTGGATGTACAGGTGTCGGGCGGCAACGCCCACGCCGGAGAGGGTCACCAGGCCGACCAGCAGTGATGCCAAGATGCCGGCGACACGGGCGCGGGCCGGCACCACTGCAGCGAGCAGGAACGCCACGCCGAGCGCGATGACTGCGATCCGCTGGAAGATGCACAGCGGGCATGGCTCGAGACCGAGCTGGTACTGCGAATACAGCGCATATCCCATCAGGCCGGCGCAGACGGCCGCACCCAGCAGGTTCATGGCGACGCGATGCGCGCGCAGGGTAGCCAGCAAATCCATCAAGCGTTGTTTCCGGCGCCCAGGTCGCGCTCCACGTCTTCCAGCCGCGTATGGCGCACATCCTTGCCGTGCACCATGAAGATCACGTACTCGCAGATGTTCTTGGCGTGATCGCCGACGCGCTCCAGCGAGCGCACGATCCACATGACATCCAGCGTGCGGCGGATGTTGCGCGGGTCTTCCATCATGAACGTGATGCACTGGCGATGGATCGACTCGTATTCCTCGTCGACCATGCGGTCGCGGCGCGCCACCTTCAGCGCCGCCTGCGCGTCCATGCGCGCAAACGCGTCGAGCGAGTCATGCACCATCTCCGCGACGATGCGGCTCATGTGCTTGACCTCGCGGTACTTGTTCTCGGGGCGCTCCATCACCGCCAGCCGCGAGGCGATGTTGCCGATCTTCTCGCCCTCGTCACCGATGCGTTCGAGATCGGTGATGGTCTTGATGATCGCGACGATCAGCCGCAGGTCGCCGGCCGCAGGGGCGCGCGTGGCGAGAATGCGGCTGCATTCCTCATCGATGGCCACTTCCATGCCGTTGACCTTGAGGTCATCGGCGGCGAGCGACTCACCCAGCGTGCTGTCACCGTCGATCAGCGAGGTGACGGCCTTGCCGAGCAGTTCCTCGACCAGGCCACCCATGGCGAGCACGCGCGTGCGCACGCGCTCCAGGTCTTCATTGAAGCGCCGTGAGATGTGGTGCGAGAGATCTGCCGTTTCCATCGATGTCCTCCGGTGTCGCGATAGTACCGCCGGCGCCGCCATTCAGCACGCGCCGCGGTGGAAAAATGCAGGCAAAGGTGCTGCCCACGCCCGGCTCACTCTGCACTTCAAGTGTTGCACCATGATGCTGTAACACGTGCTTCACGATGGCGAGCCCGAGGCCCGCGCCACCTGCGGCGCGCGAGCGCCCGGAGTCAACGCGATAGAAGCGCTCGGTCAGACGTGGCAAATGTTCCCGCGCGATGCCCGGGCCGGAATCCTGGACCTCAAAGCGGGCCTGACCGCTGTCATCGACCCGCCAGCAGATGCGGATGGCGCCGGTTGCAGGCGTGTACTTGGCGGCGTTGTCGACCAGGTTCGAGAAGGCTGACAGCAGTTCCGTCTCGTCGCCCCGCAGACGCGCCTGCGTCAGCACCTGCGCGGAGATCGCAGGATGAGAAGGGCGTGCCAGCACGTCCTTGCAGAGCAGGGAACACATCGCCACCACGTCCACCGGCTCGCCGGCTGCCTCTTCCGAGAGCGCGTCGAGCCGCGAAAGATCAAGCAGGTCGTTGACGATGCCGTTCATGCGCTGCGACTGGCGCTGCATTTCACCCAGCGGGCCGCGCAGCGCGGGATCGAGGTCTTCGTCCAGCAGCAGTGTTTCCAGGTAACCGGTGATCACCGTCAGCGGCGAACGCAGCTCATGCGAGGCATTGGCGACGAAGTCCTGCCGCATCGATTCCAGCGCCACCTGGTGCGACACGTCGCGCACCAGCATCAGCCGCTGCGTCCCGCTGTACGGCACGACCTGCAGCGAAAGATGCAATCGCGGCTCGGTCCCTCGCGCGATCACCAGCGGCTCGTGGAAGTCGGCGTTGTCCAGGTATCGCACCAGCGCCGGATCGCGCACCAGGTTGATGATCCGGATGCGCAGATCCGCCTTGCGCCGCAGTCCCAGCAACTTGCCTGCCATGCGGTTGAACCAGAGGATTTCCCAGGCCGAGTTCAGGATCACGACGCCATCGGGCATGGCAGCCGTGGAATGGCGCAGCTCGCGGAATACATCCAGCAGGCGCTGCTTGTGGAAGCGTTTGCGCCGGTGCAGCCGCACCACGCGCGACACCACATCGCCCCAGAGCCCGGAGGAATCCGGCGGATCGCGCCCGCTGCGGTCCTTCAGCCAGTAATCGAGCCAGTACAGGTTCAGCAATTGCCAGGCCAGCATGCCCGCCAGCGCCAGCGCGATTCCTGCAAAGAGCCGGCCCAGCATCCATCCGAACAGCACACCGACCAGCAGCGTCGCTGTCAGCCGCGCAAGCAGGAACCAGCCCGCGCGACCGGGCATCATGCTTCGGATTCCCGGACCGAAAAGCGATAGCCACTGCCGCGCACCGTCTGCACCAGGTGCGACATATGCACATCCTCCAGCGCCTTGCGCAGGCGCCGGATGTGCACATCGATCGTGCGCTCTTCCACATACACATTGCCGCCCCAGACGCGGTCGAGCAGCTGCGCGCGCGTGTACACGCGCTCGGCATTGAGCATGAAGAATTCCAGCATGCGATATTCGGTCGGTCCCAACGGGACCTCGATGCCGGCGACCGAAACACGGTGCGCCGCGCGATCCAGCGCAAGTCCGCCAATCTCGATGCTTTCGTCAGTGGACGGACCGCCTGCACGGCGCAAAACCGCATTGATCCGTGACAGCAGCTCACGTGGCGAGAACGGCTTGGTCATGTAATCGTCTGCGCCACCATCGAGACCGGCGACCTTGTCGCCCTCGGCGGCGCGCGCGGTGAGCATGATGACCGGCAGGTCGCGCGTCGCCGGCTCGCGCTTGATCAGCCGCGTCAGTTCCAGCCCGCTCATGTCCGGCAGCATCCAGTCGATCAACACCAGGTCCGGGCGCTTGTCAGTGAGATGGATGCGCGCCTTGTGGCTGTCTTCCGCTTCGCGCACGTCAAAGCCTGCGCGCCGCAGAGCATAGGCGAGCATTTCCCGGATGGGCTGTTCATCTTCGACGATCAATATCTGGCGCAACTAGATTCCTGTACTGGCGGTTATCGATATCCGCAATTTCATGACAGGTTTGTTACAGGCATCTTACAGCGGACGATCAGATTGGAATTTTTGCGACGGCAACCTGGTCCCGGACGTACACGGGCAGCGCCTGTGACCCGTCGAGCCACTGCGCGCCAGCCGCCAGATCCTGCGCCGCGAGGCCCGCCACCTCCCTGGCGTGAGGTTCCGCATCACTGAAGCAGTAGTCGGTGAGCTTTAATGAATCTGCAATGCGTGGCCAGGCCGCCAGGCCAAGTCCGGCCCCGGCGATGCAGGGACCGGGGAAATCTGCCATCAGCTGATCGGGCGCAGACACGCGTTCGGGGGTCGCATCCGCCGCAAGGGCGCCGTTGCCGCTGCCGTATGCCGCCCAGTAAACCTCACCCATCCGGGCATCCATGCATGCCAGTACATGGCCGGACAGGTATTCGCCTGGCGGTCCCATCCGGAAGAGCGCCTGCGCCGCCAGCGCGCGCAGGTCGGAGACGGGCAGCACGGGAAGACCGGCACCGAGTGCAAGCCCCTGCGTGACCGACGCTGCCACGCGCACGCCGGTGAAAGAACCAGGGCCCCGGCCAAACGCAATGCCCTGCAACTGCCGCAGCGACACCCCGGCTTCGGCCAGCACCGCATCGATCATCGGCAGGATGAGGCGGGCGTGATCGCGCGAGGTGGCCACTTCCCGCACGATCAGCTCTTCTCCCAGCAGCAGGGCGACTGAACACTGCGCGCTCGCGGTATCGATTGCGAGCAGCTTCATGCGCGTTGCAGATCCGCGCGGCTGGCGAGGATCAGCTGGAGCATCTCGGCCACGTCGGCGAGGCTGCGCGTGCGCCGCATTGGCGGCAGGCTGGCCAGCAACTTCTTGCCATAGCCCTTGCCCACCAGCCGGGGATCGCAGATGGCCACCACGCCGCGGTCGTCCTCGCTGCGGATCAGGCGGCCTACGCCCTGCTTCAGGGCGATGGCCGCCTCCGGCAACTGGAAATCATTGAAGGGATTGCCGCCGTCTTCACGTGCCCGCTGCAACCTCGCGCGGGTTACCGGATCTTCCGGCGACGCGAATGGCAGCCGGTCGATCACCACCAGGCGCAGCGCACTGCCCTTCACGTCGACCCCTTCCCAGAAACTCGCCGTACCCAGCAGCACGGCATCGCCATGTTCACGGAATTCACGCAACAGCTGCTCGCGCGGCGACTCGCCCTGCACCAGCAACCGGAAGGCGCCGCCCGGCCGGGCGCGCCAGCGTTCACGCAGGCGCTTCGCGGCATGTTCCAGCGCGCGATGACTGGTGAACAGCAGGAACGCGCCGCCCTCCGCCAGCTCTGCCAGCGAAGCTGCGGTGTGGACCACCGCATCGCCGTACTCCGGCGAAGCCGGGTCAGGCAGGCCCGGCGGCGCGTACAGCAGCGCCTGCTGCGGATAGTCGAAGGGACTATCGATGCACAGTGTGTCGCAGCGATCCTGCAGGCCAAGGCGTTCGATGAAATGCGAGAAGTCGCCGGCCACGGCCAGGGTCGCGGAAGTGAACACCCAGGCAGTGGGACGCGCGGAAAGAATACGCCGCAGCGTGTCGCCCACATTGAACGGCACCACCTGGCACGAAAACCCGCGTGCCGAAGGCGTCAGCAGTCGCGCGCCTTCCGCCGGCGCGGCATCCAGCACCGCATCCAGCTCGCCAGCCAGCGCGGTGGCGCGCAGCGTCAGCTGCGTAATGCCATCGCCCGCATCCAGTGCACGCAGGGCATCCGCGATATCGCACAGCGCCGCAACGAGCGCGCGCGCAGCAGCGTCCAGCGCCTGCAGGTCGTCGCCCCAAGTCAGGCGCGTGCCGCCAGCGCCGGTTGCGGCCGCGGCCCGGACAGCGCGCTGCAGCGCCAGGCGCAGCGACTGATCCACCACTCCCAGATGCGCGGCATCGAAGCCACTCTGTACAAGCACCGGCGGCAGGTCCTGCAGCAGCTGCTCCACCTTGCGTGAACTGAACTGCGCGCCGAAAAACTGCGCGGCAAGATCCGGGAGTTGATGGGCCTCATCAAGGATGACGGCGTCCGCGCTGGGCAGGATGTCGCCATAGCCCTCTTCCTTCAGCGCGAGGTCAGCCAGCAGCAGATGGTGA
>JBDSGY010000135.1:0-7747 GCA_039918755.1 Steroidobacteraceae bacterium | reverse complement strand
GCATCGGGCTTGATGCCCGGCTCGACATGCATGTCGCGCGCGGCGCTGAGCTGCCACGCTGCGCCATCCCATTGCGCGCGCGCTGCCCGCGTGCGTAGCACCAGCAGGCCCTGCGCATCACGGCTGTAAATGCGCAGGTCCAGCAACTGCCTGCCATCGGCGGAGTTGCGCTCGAACAGCACTACGCCGTTGCTGGTGCGCACCCACTGTGGATCGGGAGGTTTGCTCTCCACCGCCACGGTGGAATCCCACCAGGTCTTCAGGCTGCCTTCGGCCAGGGGCACCAGCTTCTGCGTCAGCCCGAACTGCAGCAGTGCAAACAGGAATGGCACTGGCAGAAGATACGTCAGCATCCGCCAGAGGCCGACGCCCGCGGTGCGAAGCGCGGTGATCTCGCGGCTGCGTGCCATGGCGTAGAAGGCAGCCATCGAGCCGAGCAGTCCGGCCAGTGGCAGCGCCACCACGAGTTCGCTCGGAATGCGCAGCACCGCATAGTGCAGTAACCCCGACACCCCGAGCTTGCGGTCCAGCACATCGGTGGTGATATCGAGCAGTTCCAGCAACTGCATCAGGCCAGTAAGTGCCAGCAGCAGGCCGAAGATCTGGCCTGCGATGCGGCGCCGCAGATAGGGCCCGAGCACGCGCTTCATCTGGCGACCTTCTTCTTGCGCTGCAGTCCCTCGAATGCGCCCTCGATGGCGCTGACCGCCCGCATCACGGGATTGTCGCCAGGCCACTGCAGGCTGCTGCGGAACAGCCAGATGCCGAACACACCGAAGACCAGCACGGGCGCCCACACCGCGATCCAGGCGGTGACCCGACCTGTCTCGGCCAGACTCTCTCCGAACTGCAGCGACTGGTTCAGTGCCAGCAGCGCCAGCGTTGCGAATACCGTGCCTGGCGCGCGCCGGCCACGCTTGGCCGCCATGCCCAGTGGCAAGGCCAGCAGCGGCAGCAGCAAGGGCAGGAAGGTTCGCGCGACGCGCCCGTGGAATTCGCCTTTGACCTCAGCCGCCTCGATCGCAGCGTTTTTCACCTGCGGCGAATCGACGTTGAGTTCGGGCAACAGCAATTCACGCACCGCGCCGCCACGGGCGCGAAACGGTGGCGGCACCGCGGTGAAATCCTCATTGATGCGGCCCTGCGCGAACTTGACCACGCGCACGGTGCCGGCATTGTTGTCGCGCGCGATCATCCCGTTCTCGAGTTCCAGCAGCAGCCGCATGCCATCTGCGGAAGGCACCAGCCTGCCCCGCTCGGCCGTGATGATCTCCTCACCGGCTTCGCTGCGTCGCTCGACGAAAACTCCCGACAGCTGTCGGCCATCGGCGCCCACGGAATCAGCGCCGAGGGTGAAGCCCTGCTTGACGGTGACGAAACGATTGTCTTGCATGCGCGCGTTCCAGCCGGTCTGCCGCACCTGGTGCACATTGAGCTGGTAGCCGTAACGAGTCTGCGGCTGCAGATATCCGAACAGGTAATAGTTGAACGCGCACAGCGCGAGCGCCACGAGAAAATACGGCGCAGCCATGCGCGTGATCGAACGACCGGTGGCCAGCATCGCGTCCAGTTCGTTGTCGTCGCCGACCCGCGCCACGGCCATGAAAATGGCGGCGAAGAACGCCGCAGGAATGGCGAGGCCAAGATAATGCGGCACCAGCGTGCCCGCCATCTTCAACACCAGCAGCGAGCTGGCGCCGGTGGCTGCGGCCATGTCGAACAATCGCAGCAGGCGTTCCAGCAATTGCGCCAGCAGCAGCACGCACAGGCAGAGCACCAGCGGCCCGAACAGGCCGCGCAGGGTGTACCAGTCGAGGCGGTCCGGGAGCCGATGGCGCAGCGACGGCATGGGGGTGGCGCGCTCACCCATGGACGTTCTGCCATGCCGCTGCCAGCCGCTGCAGCAGTAACGAGCGCGCAGCGGCGTCCGGCACCTGCGCCGGCTCGAATGCCGGCTGACCTGGCCAGCCCGTGTCCGGAAACTGCAGCCCTTCGAATTCGCGGGGCTGCGAATAGCGCGGGATCACATGAAAATGCACATCGGGGTCGACCATCATCAGCATCAGATAGTTGATGCGCTCATAAGCCACCACCGTGCGCAGGCTGGCTTCCACTCGCTGGACCACCCGCTGCAGATCGGCGAAAGCATCTGCGCTGACTGCCGAAAAGGCCCGCACATCTTCACGACACACGAGCACCAGTGACCCGAGGGTGGGCTGTCGCGGCCGCAGCAGCACGGTCCAGTACGCAGACTGTGCCACGCGCGATTCAGGGTCGCCAAACTTCAGTTCCGTCGCATTGGGCATGGTGCATTATCCCATGTCTGGCAGGCGCAGCTCGTAGCGCGCGGCATCCACGAAGTTGCCTGCTGCCAGCGACCATTGCCGCACCAGAACCTGCGCCCAGCGTGGGCGTCCCGGCGGCGGCAGCGTCAGCAGCTGCCAGCGCGCGGCTTCGTCGTGTGGATTGGGTAAAGCGGACGAGGAAGGCACGCAAAGCACCGGGATCGGACCCTGCGGGCCGGCGACAGAATCCAGGCGCGAATTGCGCGCGTGTCCGTGCAGCACCAGGTCGGCGCCGGCCCGTTGCAGTACCGCCCGCAGCTGGCCGCGATCCGACAGCGCCTTGCGCCAGCGGACGACACCGTCGACAACGGGATGATGCAGCAGCACCACCCGCGTGCGGCCTGCAATCCCTTCGTCGCGCAACAGCGTTTCAAGGCGCGCGAGCTGTGCTTCACCCAGACGCCCCGAGGCGAGCAACGGTGCGGTCGGCACTGCAGAGCACAGGCCGATGAAGGCCACCGACTCATGGCGCACCACATAGGGCCATTGCTGCACACCGCCCATCCACCCGGCCCACAGAGCGAGGCCTTGCGCGTCCGGCACCGCGACCAGTGCGTCATGATTGCCGGGCACGACACTGACCTGGCTGCGTGCGGCAAGCGTCTGCAACCAAGCTTGCGCATCGCGATATTCAGCGGGCAGCGAAAAATTGGTGATGTCCCCGGTCACCGCGACATGCGCCAGCTCGCGCGACAGAAGGTCCTTCTGCAACGCGGCCAGTATCTCCGGCCTCTGGACAGACTGCCGGCGGCGCCATGACCACGCGCTCAGCTGACGTTTGGAGAAGCGCTGCGCGCCGCGCAACTGCGGTTGATGCGGCAGGTGCAGGTCCGAGATATGCGCAAACACGAAGGCGTTCGTCGATAATGCCGGGCCGGATTCAGACTCCATAGGTTGCCGATGATGCCACATGCGACTGCCGCCCAGCCCGCCATTGCCAGCCGGATCACGGGCGAATCGCATCTGCGCATCTGGAGCCTGCCTGCGGCAGAGCGCCTGCGCCGTCTGTGCAAGCGCGCAGGGGCTGCCTCCACCGTGGAATCCGCAGAGCTGGTGCTGCTGCTGCGCGCCGACTGGGTGTATGACGATCCACTGGTTCGCGGCCTTGCGAAACAGGGTCAGCCCTGCAGCCTGTGGGCGGACAATGGCAGCTGCGTCGCCATGCTCGTGCCACCTGCACGCAGCGATGAGGCCGCAGCGCTGCTGCAGAACTCACAGGCACCGGCGGATCTGCCGCGCCTCACCGCCGCGCAGGTAGCAGGCCACTACAACGATGCGCTGCGCAAACGCGAACCCCCTTACCTGTTGCCGTTGACGGGGGAAACCCTCGGCACCATCGAGGCGCGCGTGTTTGCGGGCTCGTACAAAGGCGTCACCGATTTCGTCACGCTGTATCTCTGGCCGCGTCCGGCGCGGGCGTTCACACGCATGTGCGCGAATCTCGGCATTACGCCGAACCTGGTCACCACCGTCAGCCTGGTGCTCGTGCTGCTGGCCATGTGGGGATTCTGGCAAGGACAGTACGCCTGGGGTCTGCTCGCGGCGTGGGGCATGACGTTTCTGGACACCGTGGACGGCAAGCTGGCGCGCGTGACGCTGCAGTCCTCTCCGTTCGGCGACATCTACGACCATTCCATCGACCTGCTCCATCCGCCGTTCTGGTGGTGGGCCTGGGTGGTGGGACTGGCATCGGTGGGACTGCCGCTCGCGCCCGACACCATCGCGTTGAAGGTGATCATCGCGGGCTACATCCTGCAGCGACTCGAGGAAGGCCTGTTCATCAAGTTCTTCAAGATGGACATGCATGTGTGGCAGCGGTTCGACAGCCTGCTGCGACTGATCACTGCGCGCCGCAATTCAAACCTCGCCATCCTCACCGTCGCAGTGGTGCTCGGTCGGCCAGACGTGGGAATCAACATCGTGGCGGCATGGGTGGTGGTGTGCCTGGTCATCCACGCGGTGCGCTTGCTGCAGGCCGCGCTGGCACGTCGCGGCGGACCACTGCGCTCCTGGCTGGCGTGAGACCTGCGGCGCTGCATTCCTGGATCAGCGGCGAGCTGGGCGGCGCAGCCCCGGATGCGGTGGTTTCGCTCGCTGCGGAACTGGCAAAACGAGGCGGGTCTGCCACCGCCGCAGTGCTGTACTACGGTTCAGCGCTGCGCGCCGAATCGCTCGACGGTGTGCTCGACTTCTATGTGCTGCTGGACAACGCCGGGGCGTGGCCCGGATCGTTTCTGGCGCATGTGGCAAACCGCGTGCTGCCACCCAATGTGGGCTACGTGGAAGTCGCACGGCCTGGACAGCCACTGCGCGCCAAGTTTGCGGTGCTCAGCACGCAGCAGTTCCGCCGTCGTCTGCGCAGACAGTCGCTGGATACTACGATCTGGGCGCGCTTCTGCCAGCCGGCATTGTGCGTATGGGCACGCTCGCCAGCAGACCGGGAAATGATGGTGGAACTGGTGAGTGGCGCAGTCACCACCGCTGCGTGCTGGGCCGCTGAACTGGGACCGGCAACTGCAACTGCCGAAGATTTCTGGCGGGCGCTGTTTGCCAGAACCTATTCCGCCGAGCTGCGCGTGGAGAAAGCCGGCAGACCGCAGGACATCGTCGCCAAATATCCGCAGCGCTACGCAGCACTGCTCCCACTGGCGTTGGGCGCTGCGCATCTGCCCGTCCATACCGATGCGGCCGGTGCGCTGCAGCCCGCGCTCGACCAGTCACAGCGTGATAGCGCCGCGCGCGGCTGGGCGTGGCGGCGGCGGCTGGGTCGGCCATTGAACGTCCTGCGCCTGCTCAAGGCAGCGTTCACCTTTGAAGGCGCCATGGACTATGTGGTGTGGAAGATCGAACGGCACCGGGGCGTGCGCATCGAGGTCTCTGCGTGGCAGCGACGCTTCCCGCTGCTGGCTGCGCCCGGCCTCTACCTGCAGTTGCGTCGGCGCGGCATCCTGCGCTGAAACGCGGCTGAATTCGTTACAGCCATCGCGCGCGCTGATACCAGGCGACCGCATGGGCCGCCCCTGCCACAAGCGAATAGCGTGGCTCCCATCCTGCCGGCCGCGCCCACTGTGCCGGCGCGACCGACCAGTCGCGATGCCGCAGCTCACGCAATTTCTGCGAGCTGAGCATGTTCGCGGATCCAAACAGTTTGCCCACATCGCCCGCCAGCGCAGCCGTATGGAGCAATGCTGCCGGCACCTGGAACAAGCTGGCGCGATCGTTGCCAACGGCCCGCGCGAAGGCAGTGAGCACCTCGTGCCAGCCATATCCTGCTGGCCGGGCATCGGCTGCCGTCAGCACCGCCCCACATGGTGTTGCCTGCAATTGCGCAACGATGAGGCTGGCAAGGTCATCCGCATGGATCATCGCGAGCCTTGCTTCAGCTGCTCCCAGCAACGGCACGAACTTCCGTCGCGCAAGCTGGAAGAACACCAGTGTCTCGCGGTCCCCTGGTCCGTATACCGCCGGTGGCCGCACCACCGTCACGCGGTTGCCGAGCAGTTCGAGCACGGCATCCTCACCGGCGCGCTTGCTCGCGGCGTAGTCGGACAGCTGCGGTTCACGCGCGGCAATCGTCGACAGATGCAGGAAATGCGCGGCGGGAGCGTGTCGCAAGGTCGCCTCGGCCAGCGCGCGCGAACCCTCGTGAGTCACCGCAAAGAAACGGCGGCGGCGCGCCGCCTTGAGGACGCCCGCTACATGCACCACCGCATCGACACCACTGACCAGTTGCGTGAGCGCAGCGGCGTCGCCCATGTCACCGGCAACAATCTGCGGCTCGAGTTCACGCCACTCGGCGCACACCGGATCACGGCGCAGCAGCAGCCGCACGCGCCAGCCGGCGGCCGTGAACAGCTGCGGGAGACGGCGACCGATGAAACCGGTGCCGCCCGTCAGGGCCACGATCGGCCGCGCGCCAGCATCCTGCGTGCTCAAGACGCGGCCAGGGGAAAATTGCGCCAGCGGCGCTGATGCCAGCTCCAGAGTCCAGGGTGCGCGAGAATCTGCCGCTCCAGATGGTGCAGCACGACGCCAGTGTCTTCTTCGACACTGCCGCCGGGCTGAAACGTGATGCGCGGTTCAATCGCAAAATGCCAGCGCGGATCTGCCGCCAGCGTCACCACCGGCAGGATCGGCGCACGGGTCTGCCGCGCCAGCTGCACCACACCGCCGGGCATCGGCATGTCCTTGCCCAGAAACCGCAGCGGCACCCCTGTTTCCGCCTGTTTGACGCCCTGGTCCATCATGGCGAACAGGATACGGTTGTGGCGCAGCGCGTCCACCATGCGCGCATAGGCCTTGAAGCCCTCGTTGGCGAGGATTCCCTGGATGCCGTAACGCGGCAGGCCTTCGGCAAAGAATTCCACCGACATCATGCGCGCGTGACGGTAGACGACCGTGACCGGCCAGCCAGCATCGGCCAGCTGCGCTGCGAGCAGCAGGCTGTTGCCCGAATGCGTCGCCAGCAGGATGGCGCCGCGCCCTGACAGCGCCTGTTCCAGCAGCGGCAGTCCATCCACGCGGCAGCGCGACTGCAGCAACGCGGGATCGAGCTTGCGGTCCACCATGCTGAGCACTTCGAGCACTGCGACGGTATTGGTGCGATAAGCCTGGCGAAGCGTATGGGCCACCGCCGGATCGTCCACGGCCATGCCCAGCAGCGGGGGCAGATCCGCAAGGCAACGCCGCCGGGTCTGTCCGTCGAACAGGTAATGCAGCGCCCCCAGCACCGAGCCGGCTCCGCGCGCGGCATCGAAGCCGCCCCACCGCATCAAGCTGCGCGCAAACAGGAACAGCAGGCGCCGCCAGCCGCGTTCGATCCGCAACAGCACATCAGCCACCGAGCGCGACCCGCCCGTCCGCTGCGCTCACCTGCGTAATGCGACCATCGGCAATACGCAGCACCTGGTCCGCGACACGCACCAGTTTTTCCTGATGGGCCACCGCCAGCACGGCCATGCGTGTCTTGAGGTGTGCCACAGTTTCCACGATCGCATCCTGTGCCTCGGGATCCAGATTGCTGGTGGCTTCATCGAGGATCAGCAGGCGCGGTTCGTGGATCAACGCCCGCGCGATCGCCAGCCGCTGTCTTTGACCACCGGACAGTCGTGAACCACCCTGCCCCACATGCGTTCCCAGACCCTGCGGCATGGCGTCGACAAATTGCAGGGCATCGGCCGCGCGCAGGGCAGCACGGATCTGCTCCTCGGGGATCTCCTCGCCAAGCGTCAGGTTGTGGGCGACGGATTCGTCGACCATCACCGACTCCTGCGGCACATAGCCAATCTGGCGGCGCCATGAACGCAGGTCGATCTCCGGCAGCGGCACATCGTCGATCAATATCTGTCCGACATCCGGATGCCGCAGTCCAACGATCAGATCGAGCAAAGTGGTCTTGCCGG
>JBDSGY010000134.1:0-3571 GCA_039918755.1 Steroidobacteraceae bacterium | reverse complement strand
GTGATCTCGCCGGTCATCGCCACGTTCGCACGCACGGGGATCTTGGTGAGCGCGGACACCATGGCCGTGCAGATGCCGCTGCCCGCGGAAGGACCATCCTTCGGCTGCGCGCCTTCAGGCAGATGCACATGGAAATCCATGTTGGAATAGAAATCCTTGTCGAGGCCGAGCATGTCGCTGCGACTGCGCACCACGGTCATGGCTGCCTGGATGGATTCCTTCATGACATCGCCGAGCTTGCCGGTGAACAGCGGCCGGCCCTTGCCGGGCAGCACCGCCACTTCGATGCCAAGCAGTTCGCCGCCGACTTCGGTCCACGCAAGGCCGGTGACCTGGCCGACACGATCGGATTCACCGGCTTCGTCGTAGCGGAAGCGGCGCACACCAAGGTATTTGTCGAGCGTCTTGGAATTGACCGTGATGCTCGTTCCCTTCTTCTTTTCAAGAAGGAGACTCTTCACGGCCTTGCGGCAGATCTTGGCGATCTCGCGCTCGAGGCTGCGCACGCCGGCTTCGCGGGTGTAGTAGCGGATGATGTCGAGCACGGCCTCGTCCTGCAGCTTCAGCTCGCCGGCCTTCAGGCCATTGGCTTCCATCTGCTTGGTGACGAGGTAGCGCTTGCCGATGTTGAGCTTTTCATCCTCGGTGTAACCGGGTATGCGGATCACTTCCATGCGGTCCAGCAGCGGCGCCGGGATGTTCATGCTGTTGGCGGTGCAGATGAACATGACGGGAGAGAGGTCGAAATCCACCTCGAGGTAGTGATCGCTGAACGTCGAGTTCTGCTCGGGGTCGAGCACTTCGAGCAATGCGGAGGAAGGGTCGCCACGGAAATCCATGGCCATCTTGTCGATCTCGTCGAGCAGGAACAGCGGATTGTGCACGCCGGTCTTGGCCATGTTCTGCACCACCTTGCCCGGCATCGAGCCGATGTAGGTGCGGCGATGGCCACGGATCTCGGCTTCGTCGCGCACGCCGCCCAGCGACATGCGCACGAACTTGCGGTTGGTGGCGCGCGCGATGCTCTGGCCCAGCGAAGTCTTGCCGACGCCGGGCGGGCCCACGAGGCACAGGATCGGGCCCTTGATCTTCTCGACCCGCTGCAGCACGGCGAGGTATTCGACGATGCGTTCCTTGACCTTCTCCAGGCCGAAATGGTCCTGGTCGAGGATCTTCTGCGCATGCGCGATGTCCTTGGAAACGCGCGTGCGCTTCTTCCAGGGCACCTTCACCAGCCAGTCGATGTAATTGCGCACGACGGTCGCTTCCGCGGACATCGGCGACATCATCTTCAGCTTGTTGAGTTCGGCGGTGGCCTTGTCGCGCGCCTCCTTGGGCATGCCGGCCTTGGCGATCTTCTGTTCCAGATCGCTGATCTCGTTGCCGCCGTCCTCCATCTCGCCGAGCTCTTTCTGGATGGCCTTCATCTGCTCGTTGAGGTAGTACTCGCGCTGCGACTTCTCCATCTGCGACTTCACGCGGCCGCGGATGCGCTTTTCGATCTGCAGCACGTCCATCTCGCCCTCGATGGCGACCAGCACATGCTCGAGGCGCTTGCGCACATCCAGGATCTCGAGCACCTGCTGCTTTTCGGACAGCTTCAGCGTCATCTGCGCGGCGACGGCATCGGCCAGGCGGCCGGGCTGCTCGATGCCGGCCAGCGCCGTCAGCATCTCGGGCGGAACCTTCTTGTTCAGCTTCACGTACTGTTCGAACTGCGAAATGACGGAGCGCTGCAGCACGTCCATCTCGCGTTCGTCGTACTGCTCGACATCTGTCTCGACGGTGATCGAGGCGCTGTAATAATCGCCGGCGGTGAGTTCGTCGATGCGCGCGCGCTCGACACCTTCGACCAGCACCTTGACGGTGCCATCGGGCAGCTTCACCAGCTGCAGGATGGTGGCGACGGTGCCGAAGCGATAGAGCTCATCCGGCTTCGGATCGTCGATATCCGGCTGTTTCTGCGCCACGACGAGGATGCGGCGGGGATCGGCCTTCATCGCGGCATCGAGCGCCTGGATGGATTTTTCGCGGCCCACGAAGAGCGGGCTGACCATGTGCGGGTAGAGAACGACATCCCGGAGCGGCATGACCGGAATGGTGGTGTTGGCAGTCAGTTCTGTCACGTAGGGCTCCCGCGTGCCGTATTGAGGTTACAGTCTAGCGGTAGATAGGGGCGGACGGCACCGTAATCAACCCCACAATTTGGGCATGACGTCTTCTTCATTCTGCTGCTGTGGCTGGATGACGAATGGCCCACCTTCGAGCACGACTGCAGCCGATATGCCTTCATGCATCGGCGGCGCGGCCATGCTCCAGCTGCGGCCATCGTCCTGCACTGCGGAAGCGCGCAGCAGCAAGTGTTCGTCGCCGTCCTGCAGTGACACGTCGAAGCTGGCGAGCGCCAGTCCCAGGCCTCGCCCCACGGCTTTCACGTAGGCCTCCTTGCGCGTCCAGCAATGAAAGAAACCACGCGTGCGCTGCTGGGGCTTCAGCGCATCGTAGGCCGCGATCTCGGCGGGTGAAAAAAAGCGACGCACCACTGCCGCTTCGTCGCTCATCGGACGCCATACCTCGACATCCACGCCAATGGCGCGACGCCAGGCCCATCCCACAAGGCCGAGCGAGCCCGAATGCGAAAGGTTGAACTGCAGGTGCGCATGCGCGGCCGCCCCCGCCAGCGCGGGCTTGCCGTGTTCGCCGTGGGAAAATTCGATGTCGGCCGCCGCGGCGTGCAGCAACGCGGCAAGGATCTGCCGCAGCCGCGCATGCGCGACGGTAAAGCGGTTGGCGTGCACAACGGCATGGAAACGTGCTGCCCGCGCCTGCTCTGCAGGCGAAAGGATCGTGGAAAGCGCAGCCAGTTCCGGGGCTGCTACATCCAGCGGGAAAGAGGTCAGGCCACCGAAGCTCTGACCATGAGGATCCGAGGCGGCGGCCAGCAGCCAGCGCCCCTCGGACTTCAGCGGCTGATTCCCGATGCCCGGCGCGGCTCGTCGACGGTCTTGTCCGGACGCGGTTCTTCGGTCTTGTACACCACGTAAGGCGGTGCATGCCCCTGCACCACGCTTTCATCGACCACCACCTTGCTGACGTTCTTCAGGGACGGCAGCTGGTACATGGTGTCGAGCAGGATGTTCTCGAGGATGGTGCGCAGGCCGCGGGCGCCGGTCTTGCGTTCCATGGCCTTGCGGGCCACTGCGGACAGACCATCGTCGCGGAATTCCAGGTCGGCGCCGTCCATCACAAAGAGGCGGCGGTACTGTTTCGTCAGCGCGTTCTTCGGGTCCTTGAGGATCGAGATCAGCGCGGCTTCATCCAGCTCTTCGAGGGTTGCCACCACGGGCAGACGACCGACGAACTCGGGGATGAGGCCGTACTTGACCAGATCTTCAGGCTCCACGTCGTGGAACAGGTCGGTGCCGTGCGGGCGCACGTTGACGCTGCGCACATCCGAGGTGAAGCCGATGCCACCCTTCTGCGTGCGGTTGAGGATGACCTTGTCGAGGCCGGAGAATGCGCCACCGACGATGAACAGGATGTTCGAGGTGTCGACCTGCAGGAATTCCTG
>JBDSGY010000133.1:0-3557 GCA_039918755.1 Steroidobacteraceae bacterium | reverse complement strand
CCTTTGCCTTTGGCGAACTGACAGCGCGCATCGAAGCGCTGCTGCGTCGCGGCCCAGGTGCAGCAGCTGCCACGCGTCTGAAAGTGGCGGATCTTGAAATCGACCTGCTCGGTCGCACGGTCACGCGCGCCGGCCGCCGCATCGAACTCACCACCAAGGAATTCCAGCTGCTGGAATTCCTGGCCCGCCGCCAGGGCCAGGTCGTCACGCGCACCATGCTGCTCGAAGGGGTGTGGGATCTGCATTTCGACCCGCAGACCAATGTCATCGATGTGCATATGAGTCGCCTGCGCACCTCCATCGATCGCGATTTCCCCAAACCGCTGATCCATACCGTGCGCGGCGCAGGTTACGTGCTGCGCGATGAGCCCTGAGCGCTCGTTCCGCAGTTCCACGGCGCGCCTGGCGCTGACGTATGGCGCGGTGGTGCTGCTGCTGGGCATCGCATTGCAGGGCACCGTATTCCTGCTGACGCGCGGCGCGCTGCGCAACGAGATCCGCACGATCGTGTCGGCGGAACTCGACGATCTGGCGCAGGACTTCAACAATGGCGGCATCGACGAGCTGGAAGCGGTGCTGCGTTCCCGCACGGACAGCTGGGGCCGCACCGGCGCGGTTTATCTGCTCACCGACGATTCGTTGCAGCCCATCGCCGGCAACCTCACCGCCTGGCCGGCCGACGTGAAACCCGCCAGCGGCAGCGAGGTGGAGTTTCGCATCAACACCATCGAAGCCGGCGTCAGCAGCAGTCATCCGGTCTGGGCACGGGTCGAGCAACTGCCTGACAAGTTCTGGCTGCTCGTCGGCACCGATACCAGCGAGAGCGAGCGCAGCATGCATCGCTTTGGGCTGGCCACCATCTGGGGCATGGGATTGATCACGGGGCTGATTGGTCTGCTGGGATGGTGGTATTCGCGACAGACAGCGCAGCGGGTGCGCGCCATCTCCGCCACCTGCGACTCCATCGTGCACAGCGATCTGAGCCGCCGCCTGGAAGTCGGCCGCCGCAGCGACGAATTCGAGCAGCTCAGCAGCACGGTCAACAACATGCTGAACCGCATCGAGCAGCAGGCCATCATGCTGCGCACGACGCTCGGCAGCATCGCGCACGACCTGCGCACGCCGCTGTATCGCCTGCGCATGCGGCTCGAAGAGGGGCTGCTGCGCGAAGAGACGTCCAGTGCGACGCGCGACCTGGTGGCGCCGGCACTGGAGGATCTGGACCGGGTGCAGCGCACGCTGGGAACGATGCTGGAGATCGCGCGTGCCGAAACCGGCAATCTCGCGCAGGGCCAGGCGCAGGTGGACCTGGCTGCATTGGCGCGCGAGATGTGCGAGCTGTACGCGCCGGGCATGCAGGAACGCGGCCTGCAGCTGCGCCTGGATCTGGATGCAGAAGCGCCGGTGGCCGGACAACGGCAGCTGCTGGCACAGCTCATCGCGAATCTGCTGGAAAACGCGCTGAAATACGTTCCGGCTGGTGGCAGCGTGGTGCTCGAGGCGCACGCCGAGGCCACGCGCACCGTCCTCGTGGTGGCCGACAATGGCGGTGGCATCTCGGAATCGGATCGGGAGCGTGCGCAGCAGCCGTTCGTGCGCCTGCAGGAGGAATCGGATCTGCCACATGGCAGCGGTCTCGGGCTGAGCCTGGTGCGCGCCATCGTGCGTCTGCACCGGGGCGAGGTCGAACTGCAGGACAATCATCCTGGCCTGCGCGTGGTCTGCAGCTTTCCGCGCTGGCAATGAATCTGGGAGAGAAGAGCCCGGCCACGGGGTATCTGGGGGCGGACGGGCTCCCTCTCTTTCAAACCTGTCTATTTCTTCGCGGCTTCCGCATGGCACTTCTTCACGAAGCTCTTGCGGGCAGCTCCGGCAAGGTGCTTGTCCTTGGCCTGCTGGGCACATGTGGGGTGGGCTTCATTGGCGGCCGGTGTGGCAGTGGCGGCGAAGGCGGTGCTTCCCAGCAATGTGGCAGCGGCCAGTGCGCCAAGCGCAGCGATTCTTGCAAGTTTCATCGAGTGTCTCCTGTTTGGGTGGGTGGCGACGCCCGCCACCATGGGAGACATACTGGACGCCTGCCCCCTACGGGCAGGTTGCCGGAGAATTAACTCTTCTTAATCGCCGAACTACAGCGCACGTGAGGCAAAGGTGTCGCAGGCGGTGATCTGGCCGCTCTGGAAACCCTGCTCGAACCAGTGCTGTCGCTGCGCCGCGCTGCCGTGCGTAAAGCTTTCGGGCACTACATACCCCTGCGAACGCTTCTGGATCATGTCGTCACCGACAGCGGCTGCAGCCCCCAATGCTTCCTCGACATCGCCAGATTCCAGCAGGTTGCGTGTGCGCTGTGCGTGGTTTGCCCAGATGCCGGCAAAGCAGTCGGCCTGCAGCTCCATGCGCACCTGCAAGGCATTCTGGCCTTCTTCCGAGCTGCGTCCCTGCTCCGCGCGAACCTTGTCTGAAATTCCCATCAATGTCTGCACATGGTGACCCACCTCATGCGCCAGCACATATGCCTGTGCGAAATCGCCGGGTGCCTTGAACCGCCTGGCAAGTTCATCGAAGAAGGCTGGATCGATGTAGACGCGCTGGTCGGTCGGGCAGTAGAACGGCCCGGCCTCGGCGCTGGCCGAACCGCAACCCGAGCGGGTGCCGCCTTGATAGAGGCGCAGTCGTGGAGGCGAGTAAGTCTGGCCCGAAGCGCGGAAGATTTCCGTCCACGTGTCTTCCGTATCGGCCAGTACCACGCTCAGGAAATCGCCCGCTTCATCCGCAGGCTTGCTGGGCGCAACGGTTTCCTGCGTCGCGCCACCCTGCGCGCCTTCCATGACGCTCATGATCACGCGCGGATCCACGCCGAGGAAATAGGCGGCAGCCGCAATGACCAGCCCGCCGATGCCGAGTTTGAACCCGCCACCGCCCATGCCGCCGCCGCCGCTGCCGCGTGCGTCTTCGACATTGCTGCTTCGTCGTCCGTCACGCCACCGCATAGGCTTGTTCCTTCATTTCCACAGGTTGGCTTCGGTCGTGAAGCGACGCGACTGCGGTCGCACGATACAGAAGCGCTGGCCGGTCGGCGCTTCCATCACGATCCATCTATTCACAGCTGATACGCGCTTCGCTCCCAGACATTCCAGCCGTTCCGCCTCGGCTTCCAGATCATCACTCTCTATATCCACGTGCACACGACTGGCATGCGTCACCTGCTGGACCTCAACATGGAGATCGCCGGGCGCGTTGTCCATCAGCCTGTAGCCTGGATCGGTGTCAGCATCGCCCTGCAATGCGAGCCCCAATGCCTGGCTCCAGAACTGCGCGGCGGCATCCAGATCGTCTGTCTGGCAGTCGATGATGAATCCGGCGAGTCTGCTGCGATGCATGCGCAGAAAGATATCATGCGCACGCCATGCCAGAAGCACCCCGCCTGCCCGTCGAAGCGGTGCTGCCTGAGCTGCTGGCGGCACTGGCCACGCAGCGCAATGCGGTACTGGTGGCGCCACCCGGCGCCGGCAAGAGCACGGTGGTGCCGCTCGCGCTGCTGGGCGAACCGTGGGCCCGCG
>JBDSGY010000132.1:0-11071 GCA_039918755.1 Steroidobacteraceae bacterium | reverse complement strand
ATCGCGAGCGGTTGGTCGCGATCCTGCAGGCTCTGCACAACACGCTTGGCGGAGCCAATTGCCGCAGGCCGCAGATAGTGCTCGAACGGAAACAACGTCGCGCGCGTCAAGCCTGACTCGCGTTGCCGCTGGGAGGAGAGGCTGACGGCAGTCATGTAGACATGACGATGGCCCTCATAATCGAACCATCGGAAACCCAGTCGACGGCGCAGCTTTGCGGCCTGACCTCCGGTTATGGCGCCGACGGGCGCATAGTGGTGATCCTGCAGGTAGCGACCTACCTGGTCATGGGAATTTCCCAGGCCATTGGCATGAACCTGGTTCGAGAGCAGCAACAGGCGAGCGTTCTCGATACCGCCGCAGGAAAGCACCACGTCTGTGGCGTGCACCCGCAGGTGGGCGCCGTGGATCGACTTGGCGGCCACGCCCGTGGCACGCGTCCCTGCAGGCTCGGTAAGCACCTCCGTCGCGTGTGCATGCAGTATCAGGCGAATGTTCCGCGAAGCGCCGATCGCGACACGCGAGCGCTCGCCAAGATCTTCCGCCTGCGGTGCACCGCTGTGTTGCAGCGAGGCCAACCCCGTGGACCCGGGATCCACGGGCGGCGGAATGTGCCGACTGCGTGAATGCTTGACGACGCTGGCCTGGAATACCTGGGTGCTGAATATCGACGGGTCCCAGGCTTCTCGGGGCGGGGCGATGCCGAGATGGGACCAGATGCGGTCATCGTAGATTGCTGGAGCGACTTCGAGGAATCGTCCCGCGCGCTGCAGGTACAGCTCCAGGTCCTCCGCTTGAATCGGCCAGCCTGAATGCGCGATCCATGAGCGCGTCTGCAGATCCATCGCGCTGAATGGAACGCAGCGCCCCGACCATACCGACGACGTGCCGCCGAATATCCGCCGCCGCACTGCAGATTGATGCACGCGGCGCTGGCCCACGGATTCGATCGTGGACAGTGCTTCGACCTCCGACTCGTACCCATCGCCGCCAGATTCCAGAATCACTACGCGAACGGGCGTGCCTTCGAATTCCATCGCGATGGCAAGACCCACCGGTCCGCTGCCAACGATACATACATCGCATTCCACCGCGGGGTGGGCTGCGAAGTCCGCAATATCTTCAATCATTTGCCAACCGCATCAATTGTCTCCACGAGCTCGTGCAGCTCAGGTCAGGTTTGCGTGAGTGCCTGCAATTCCTGAAGCCCGGCGCGTCGCATAGGTCGGCCATCGATCGGACTCACTGGTGCCTGCCGAATATCATCGGTCGCGAACACAAACGCCTCCACCGTTTCGGCACCCATCTCGAACCTCACTGACGGCACCAGCAGCTGTCGCTTCGGCGCCATCCTGATGCGCCGCTCAAATACTTCGTATTCGTACCGCTGGTCCATCAGGCACAGGTAGACAGCCTCGGGTGTGTCCGAGAACACATGCAGGTGGATGTCGCTGAATTCAGTGGCCGTACCGTTCAGCACGGCACCTACCAGGCGCGGCTCGAATTTCTCCAGCAGCCGCATTGCGCGCAGTGCGGTCTGCCGCTGTTCCTGCAGGCTGCTGGTGTGCTGCACTCCGCCGAACAGCCGCTGATAGGAGGCCAGCGCTGCTTCGATCTCGGAGTTTCTGGGAAGCATCGACCCTTCAACGACGCCGTAGCGCTCTGCGGCCTTGCGCTTGGCCACCAGGTAATCCTGGATGCCGTGTTCCGCCATCAGGCGGGCGGCTTCCTGCGCAACAGCGCTGCGCAGGTGATCGGAGCGGGTGGGAGCTCGCTTGGTCATGACTGTACTCGCGGCCGAAAGATCGGCGCTCGAGGGCCAGACTATATCTAGAACAGCGGCTCGCCGCTGGACTTGCCCTGTGGTCCCGCCGGTCCGAAGTCCAGGCCTGCAGCGTCCCCTGGATTCGAATTTCCTGGCTGATGGTTCAGCATGAAATGTTCGTAGATCGCGTCCGGGTCCAGCGGATCAGCCAGCGCGCCGGTGAACGGCGAAATCTTCAGATCGATCAGTCCGCCCGGTCGCGGCATCATTGAAGACGGCACATTGCGCAGCGCCTCGCGCATGAAATGCATCCAGATGGGCACTGCGGTGCTGGCGCCTTCTTCGCCGCGGCCGACCGACTGCTCGTCATCGAAACCCACCCAGACCGAAGCCACCAGCTGATGGTTGAAGCCGTTGAACCAGAGGTCGCGATCCTCGTTGGTGCCGGTCTTGCCGGACAGGTCATCCCGTCCCAGTGCCCGCGTTCGGCGTGCGGTGCCGCGGGTAGTCGCGTCATGCATGATGTCGGTCATCAGCCAGGCGTTCTGCGGCGAGATCACCCGCGGTGCCAGGCGATCGGCGGGCAGGTAACCGGCGCCGCCCTGCGTGCGCGCCAGCTCGCGCAGCACGGGCGGCGCATCCATGTCGTGTATCTGCTGGCGCGCGAGCGCAGGCGGTGCACTCGCCAGGTCATCGGTCGCGTCCGGACCCGGGCCCGGTTCGCCAGGCGCCACGGCAGCCACGGGCTCGGCCTGCAACAAGGGTGCGCTCGCTGCCTGCTCGCATTCCTCGCAGGCGATCACGGGCTTCGCCTCGAAAACCACCTTGCCCGATGAATCCTCGATGCGGCTGATGAAATAAGGCTCGATCTTGAAGCCGCCATTGGCGAAGGTGGCAAAGCCGGTGACCATTTCCAGCGGCGTTGCGACCTGCGCGCCGAGCGCCAGCGAGAGACTGCGCGGCAGTGATTTCTCGCGGAAACCGAACTTCACGGCATGCGTGATGGCGGCATCCACTCCAATGGCCTGCAGGATGCGGATCGAAACCAGGTTGCGCGACCAGACCAGGCCTTCCCGCAGCCGCGTCGGTCCGCCGAATGATCCGTCGGAATTCTTCGGACGCCAGTTCTCTTCGTCGTTGCTGCCGTTGAGCATCGGCGGCAGATCCAGGAAAACGGACGCGGGGGTGAAGCCTTCTTCCAGCGCGGCGGAATAGAAAAAGGGCTTGAATCCCGATCCTGGCTGACGCCGTGCCTGCACCACGCGGTTGAAACTGTTCTGGTGGAAATCGAAGCCGCCGACCAGCGAGACGATTGCGCCATCATTGGGATCGAGTGCAACCAGTGCAGACTGCGCGCGCGGCAGCTGCCCGAGCTGGGCGGCGCCGCGCTTGTCCGTGACAACCAGGATCACGTCACCGGCCGCGACCACATCGGCTGCCTTGCGTGGCGATGCGCCAAGTCCGCCGCTCTTGTTGACGGGCCTTGCCCAGGACAGTCCTTCCCACGTGATCTTCGCATCGCCGCCGTTGCGGACATGGATCTCGGCAGTCGTGTCGCTGACGCGCGTAACCACCGCCGGCTGCAGCAGGCCCACGGATTCGTACTTGGTCAGCAGGCCGTCGAGATCGTTGCCTGAAGCGGCGGCTGGCAGCTGCACCTTGCCGAGATGGCCGCGATAGCCGTGGCGGCGGTCATATTCCATCAGGCCCAGCCGCAACGCGCGGTTGGCCGCGGTCTGCAGCCGGCTGTCCAGCGTCGTGTAGACCTTGTAGCCCGCGTTCACGGCGGCTTCACCAAAGCGCTTGACGATCTCCTGCCGCGCCATCTCCGCGACGTACGCCGCTTCGACGTCGTACAGCGGTGCAAAGCCCCGCGAGGCGACGGGCTCTTTGGCGGCCGCCGCAGCGGTCGCTTCGTCGATGTAGCCCAGCTTCACCATGCGGCCCAGCACGTAGCCGCGGCGCATGGCAGCAGCCTTGGGATTGGTGACCGGGTTGTAGCGCGACGGGGCAGGCAATACGCCCGCCAGCGTCGCGGCCTGGCCTACCGTCAGTTCATCGAGGTGCTTGCCGTAATAAGTCTCGGCCGCGGCGGCGATGCCATAGCTGCGCTGCCCGAACAGCACCACGTTGAGGTAGATGGCGAGGATCTGTTCCTTGGTGAAGTCCCGCTCCATCCGGTAGGTCACGAAAACCTCGCCGAGCTTGCGGCGGGCGGTCTTGTCCAGCGTCAGGAACATGTTGCGGGCGGCCTGCTGGGTGATGGTGCTGCCACCCTGCGCAGACCCCGCCGAGGCCACGTTCGCCCCCACAGCGCGGATCACGCCCATCCAGTCCAGACCGCTGTGTTCGAAGAAGCGGTCGTCCTCGGCCGCCAGCACGGCCTGGCGCACCAGGTCGGGAATGTCTTCGTAGCGGACAGGAATGCGCCGCTGTTCGCCGATCTGGGAGATCAGACTGCCCGAACGGGTGTAGACCCGCAGGGGCACCGCCAGCTCGACGCTGTGCATGTTCTGGGCGGTGGGCAACCAGGGTGCGAGGTAGACAAAACTGCAGGCGATGGCAAAGCCGCCGGTCAGCACGAGACCGCAGATGCCCAATAGAGCCCAGCGAAGCCAGCGAAGGTAGGACGGGTTCACGGATTCGAGAAGCTCTGGTTGCGCCCCGGTTGGGGGTAGCGCAGTTTCCTATCCCGGGCGTGATTGGACAATGCCAAAGCGAAAGTTGACCGGTTTGTGGGCGGGCTCACGGAAAGCTTGGCCGCGTTCGCGTTCAATTTAACCGTTTCGTGAGCTATAGTTGCGGCAATATTCAGGCAGAGCAAGCGTTTCGGCGCCTAACTAGCTGAAAGGTAAGGGAGATCTGTGTTTCTATTTCCGCGTAAACACCGCCCGGTCCTCGGCCTCGATATCACGCCGTCGTCCATAAAGCTGATTGAACTGACCCTTTCCGGGGGTCAGTACACCGTGGAATCCTATTCCGCGGAGCCCACACCCCAGAACTCGATGAACGAGAAGGCGATTGTCGACGCCGACGCAGTGGGCGAGGCGATCGCCCGCGCCGTGCGGCGGGCCGGCGTTCGCACCAAGGAAGTGGCCGTTGCCATCAGCGGCGACGCGGCGATCACCAAGGTGATCCAGATGCCGCGCAACCTGAATGACTCAGACCTGGAAGCCCAGGTGGAAATGCAGGCCGACCAATACATCCCCTTTCCGATGGACGAGGTTGCCTACGACTACGAAGTACTCGGCTCCTCCGAGAAAGACGGCGAATCGATGGACGTGCTGCTGGTGGCTTCTCGCTCCGAGAATGTCGAGCAGCGCCGCGCGGCCGTGGCGGCCGCAGGCCTGTCGGCGCGCATCGTCGACGTGGAAGCTTTCGCGCTCGAGAACGCCTGCCGCCTGATGACCCATCAGATGCCCGACGGTGGCATCGACCGTTCGGTGGCAGTGGTGGATTTCGGCGCGAGCACCACTACGTTCAGCGTGCTGCGCAATCTCAAGGTTGTGTACACGCGTGACTTCGCCTTCGGCGGCCAGCAGCTCACCGAAGAGATCATGCGCACCTACGGGTTGTCCCTGGAAGAAGCGGGCCGCGCGAAGAAGGAAGGCGGCCTGCCGGCCAACTACCAGAGCGATGTGCTCGATCCGTTCATCGACGACATGACGCAGCAGATCAGCCGTTCGCTGCAGTTCTATCTGGCCTCCGGCTCGGGTCGCGAGCAGCCGGAGAAGATCCTGCTCTGCGGCGGCTGCGCCAACATTCCCGGCGCCGCTGAAGTCGTGCAGAGCCGCATCGGCGTCGAAGCCGAGAAGGGCGATCCGCTCGGCCAGATGAAGATTTCCTCGCGCGCGCGCGCACAAGCGGTGCAGCGTGATGCCACCGCCCTGCTAACTGCCTGCGGCCTCGCGCTGCGGAGTTTCGACTGATGCCACGTATCAATCTACTTCCCTGGCGCGAGCAGCAACGCACCGAGCGCAAGAAGGCGTTCCTGGTGGGCATGGGCGCCGCCGGTCTTGCGGCGCTTGCCGTCAGCGGCGCCGGCTTCCTGATGTTCAACCAGATGATCGACGCCCAGCAGTCGCGCAATGCGCTGCTGAAAACCGAGATCAAGGTGCTGGACAAGCAGATCGAGGAAATCAACAGCCTCGAAACGCAGAAGCAGCAGTTCATCGCGCGCATGCAGATCATCGAGAAGCTGCAGCGCTCACGGCCCGAGATCGTGCATGTGTTCGATACGTTCACCAAGACGGTGCCGGATGGCACCTATCTGACGGCCATCACGCAGACCGATCAGAAATTCAAGATCCAGGGCGTGGCGCAGTCCGCGACGCGCGTTTCGTCGTTCATGCGCTCGCTGGAAGCTTCGCAGTGGCTCAAGGAGCCGGAGCTGGAGCGCGTGGAAAGCAAGAAGGGCAATGCGCTGGGCAGTGATTTCACGCTGTATGCGAAGCAGGTGACCTCGCTGACCACGGAAGCCGCGCCGGCTGCCGGCAAGGGCAAGAACGCCCAACAGAAGCGGAACAAGTCATGACATTAGACGAACTGCGTCAACTCGACCCGCGTGACCCCGGTCGCTGGCCGCTGCCAGTGCGGCTGGGAGCCATCGCCGTGTTCTTCGTGGTGCTGGCGAGCCTGCTGCTCTATTTCCTGGTGTGGAATGCCAAGAAGGACGATCTCGCGCGATACGAGGGTGAAGAGCAGACGCTGCGCTCGGAGTTCAGCACCAAGCACGCCAAGGCAGTGAACCTGAAGCTCTACGAACAGCAGCTCGCGGACATCCAGAAGTCATTCGGCGCCATGCTGCGGCAGTTGCCGGGCAAGACTGAAGTGGACGACCTGCTCGTGGATATTTCGCAGACCGGCCTTGCGGCGGGCCTGCAGCAGGAGCTGTTCCAGCCGCTGCCGGCGGAGCAGAAGGATTTCTACGCACAAGTCCCTATCAAGATCCGTCTCACTGGCTCCTATCACCAGATGGGCGAATTCGTCAGTGGCATCGCTGCGCTGCCGCGCATCGTCACGCTGCACGACGTAGCGATCAAGGCGGTCGACAAGAGCTCGGCCTACGACCAGCTGCAGCTCGACGTCACGGCCAAGACCTATCGCTACCTGGATGACCAGGAAGTTGCCGCGGTTGAAGCCGCGCGCGCCGAGGCCAAGAAGGCCACCAAGCGCGGATCGAGCTCCTCATGATGAAACAAGTATTGCCATTGTTGGCGTCGGCGGCGCTGGTGGCGGGATGCTCCTCCAGGGATTCCGATCTCAACCGCTTCATCACGCAGACGAAGGCCGAGCAGCCCGGAGGCGTCGAGCCCTTGCCGGAAGTGAAGCCTTACGATGCGTTCAAATACGAAGACCAGACCATGCGCTCGCCATTCGCCCCGGGCGGCTCAGGTGATTCGAGTGCGCCGAGCATTCGGCCTGACGACAAGCGCAACCGCGAATACCTGGAACAGTACTCGCTCGACACGCTGAAGATGGTTGGCACGCTGACCATGGGCGGCAAGAAATTCGGCCTGGTGAAGACGCGCGATGGCCTGGTGCAGCGCGTGCTGCCGGGCAACTACCTCGGACAGAACGAGGGGCGCATCACCCAGATCGATGCATCCAGGATTGAAATTTCCGAGATCGTCCCGGACGGACTCGGTGGCTTTATGGAGCGCAACGCTGCGCTGCCATTGAATGAATGACGGCAGGGAGATTATGCGAATGAACCGTTTTATCGCCATCCCAACCATGCTGCGCAGTGCGCTGCTGCTGGCGCTCGGTGCGCTAGCCAGCCAAGGCGCGCTGGCGGCTGAATCTCCCGTCAACAAACTGCAGTCGGTCGACGTGCAGCCCATGGGAGGTGGGCAGGGACTGCAGGTGGTGCTGACCACCAGCGGCGCGGCTACCGAACCGGTGTCATTTACGATCGACAACCCGGCGCGGATCTCGTTCGATCTCGCCGACACCGGCCTCGCACTGCCACAGCGGCGCATCGACGTTCGCAGCGGCGGCCTCGACAGCATCCTTGCAGCGGAAGGTAATGGCCGTTCTCGACTGGTGATGAACCTGGATCGCATGCTGCCTTACCAGACTCGCGTCGAGGGCAACCGCATCATCGTGACGCTGGGCGAGAGCGCCCGGGCAGTCGCCGCTGTTCCGTCTGCAGCGCCGGCACGCTCGGCTGCCGTTGCGCGCACGGCTGCGCGGGCCATCCAGAACATCGACTTCCGCCGCAGTGGCGACGGCTCAGCCACCGGCCGGCTGGTCATCAAGCTCACGGATCCGCGCACGCCGATCAACCTGCGCCAGCAGGGCAACCGCGTGCTGGTGGACTTCGTTGGTGCAGACCTGCCGCAGAACCTGCAGCGCAGCTACGACGTCACGGATTTCGCCACCCCGGTCACCGGCTTTGACGCGCTGCGCACTCCCACTGGCGCGCAGCTTTCGATCGCCGCCTCTGGCGACTTCGAACAGCTGGCCTACCAGTCGGATGATCAATACGTCATCGAGATCCAGCCGCGCCGCGTGGCGCGCGCGCAGGTCAGTGACAAGCCGGTCTACTCGGGCGAGCGCATGAGCGCGACCTTCCAGGACGTGCCCACCCGCACCCTGCTGCAGCTGATTGCAGAGACCAGTGGCAAGAACATCTTCGTGACCGATTCGGTTTCCGGCAGCGTGACGCTGCGTGTCGACAGCGTTCCCTGGGACCAGGTTCTCGATCTCGTGCTGCAGCTGGAAGGCCTCGACAAGCGCGTGCAGGACAACGTGATCATCATTGGCCCGACCGAAGAGCTTGCCAATCGCGAGAAGGCAGCGCTGGCAGCCAAGAAGGACATCCAGGATCTCGCGCCGCTGCGCACTGAATACCTGCAGGTGAACTACGCCAAGGCCGCGGATATCGCCGCGCTCGTCCAGTCGCAGGGTGGCGCTGGAGGTTCGGGTGGCAAGACCCTGCTCTCCTCGCGCGGCAGCGTCACGATCGACGTGCGCACCAACACGCTGCTGATCCAGGATTCTGCCGACAGCATCGCCAACATCCGCCAGCTGGTCTCGACACTGGATATCCCGGTGCGCCAGGTGCGCATCGAAGCGCGCATCGTGGTCGTGAGCGAAGATTTCTCGCGCGACCTGGGTGTGCGCGCCGGCTTCACCGGCACGGAGACCAACGGCTCAAACGGGCTGTTCGCCACCAGCGGTACTGCAAACTCCGTCGACACCACGCTGTCCTCGGCCCTCACCAACCGACAGAGCACTGGCAGCGTTTTTCCGGTGGCCGTGCCGACTGGCGCTGCAGCCCCCAGCCGCTACAACGTAAATCTGCCCGCGCCCAACCCGGCTGGCAGCCTCGCACTGATGGTGCTGGGTTCCGACTTCATCGTCGACCTGGAGCTTTCTGCCGCGCAGGCCGAAGGCAAGGGCGAGGTCATTTCTTCACCGAGCATCACCGCGACCAACCAGAAGGAAGCGATGATCGAGCAGGGCACCGAAATCCCCTACCAGGAAGCTGCTTCCAGCGGTGCGGCAACGATCCAGTTCAAGAAGGCGGTGCTGTCGCTGCGCGTGACGCCGCTGATCACACCTGACAACCGGCTGATCCTTGACATCAACGTCAAAAAGGATCGCGTCGGCCAGGTGATCGTCACCAGCGGCGGTGTGAACGTGCCGTCGATCGACACCAGCGAGATCAACACGACGGTGTTCCTGGCCGACGGTGAGACCGTCGTGCTTGGCGGCATCCTCGAGACCGAGCGACGCGAGAACGAGAAGAAGGTGCCTTACCTGGGCGACATCCCGATCCTGGGCCATCTCTTCAAGTCGACCGGCAAGGTCAACAACAAGGATGAGCTGCTCATCTTCGTGACGCCCAAGATCATGCGCGAAGGCGTACGCGTCAACTGATGCCACAACCCATGCGACGGATTGTGAGTATGCGCAAGTAAGGGATTCTTGCTGCCCTTCTCGCTCTGGCCCTCACCGCCTGCGGCGGTGGCGAAGATGCCTTCCAGGGCGGGACCGGCGGCGGCGCCGTGGCGGCACAGGTGTCGTCCATCACGCTCATCGCAAGCTCGCCAACCATTGCTTCCGATGGCGCCTTGCCTGCTGACATCAGCGCCTTCGTGCGCAATGCCAGCAGCCAGTTCATGACCAGCGTACCGGGTGACCTTCTCTGCCAATTCCGGCGGTCTGCTGGTGACCCAGGGGACCACGGACACGAACGGCCTGGCAAAAGCCACGCTGTCGTCGGCAGGTGACCCCACCAGCCGGCCGATCACAGTGACGGCGATGGCCGGCAACGTGACCGCAACGGTCACCGTGAATGTCGCGGGCAGCACGCTGAGCGTGCAGGGCCCGAATGCCTTGACCCTTTCACAGCAAGGCACCTACAGGGTGACGCTGCTGGATTCGGGCAACCACGCCATCGCCGGCCGCGCGATCACGGTAGCCTCGGCGCGCTCCAATACGCTCAGTGCGTCCACCGTCACCACCGATTCGACTGGCAGTGCCAGCTTCAATTTGACCGCTGCGAACGGCGGCAATGACACCCTCACGGTGACGGGTCTCGGACTGACCTCCACGCAGGCTGTAGCAGTGAACTCGGACAGCTTCTGGATTACGGCTCCGGCTGCCGGCACCGAAGTCGCACTGGGCGCTCCACAGGCGGTGACGGTGACGTGGCTCGTAGGCGGCGCGCCGGTGGCCGGTCAGACAGTCAACTTTTCTACGACGCGCGGCACCGTGACTGCAGCGACGGCTGTCACCAACGGGTCGGGCGTTGCGACGACATCCGTCACGTCGACCAATGCCGCTGGTGCGGTCGTTACTGCGAACTCGGGTGTCAGCACTGCCACACTGGCACTGGAATTCGTGGCGCAAACCCCAGCAACGATCGATATCCAGCCCAGCGCGTTCTCGATCGGGCCCAACCAGACCAGTACGCTGACCGCAGTCTTGCGGGACGCGGCCGGCAAACTGGTGAAGAAAAAGACCGTGGTCTTCACGCTCAACGACGTGATGGGCGGCACCCTCTCCGTGGGCGCTGCCAACACCGACAGTCAGGGTCGTGCGCAGACGGTATACACCGCCAGCAACACTACCAGTGCCAACAACGGCGTGAAGATTACGGCTGCGGTGCAGGGCTTCCCGGGCGTTACGCCGCGCGAGGTCGCGCTGGCGGTCGGTCGCCGCGAAGTGTTCATTTCGGTTGGCACCGGCAACCAGGTTGCCGAACCCAATCCCGCGCAGTACCCCATCGACTACATCGTGCAGTTGACGGATGCCAACGGCAACGGCGTCCCCAATGTCCCGGTGACCCTGCGC
>JBDSGY010000131.1:0-4332 GCA_039918755.1 Steroidobacteraceae bacterium | reverse complement strand
CAGTTACCTGCCCTCAGTGGAACTTCAGGACAAGTTGATGCGCTGGCGCCTGTATCGATTCCTGTCTGATCACAGCCAGTTCTACTCGGTGATTCGCGAGACGCTGGCAACCGCGCTAAAAACCTTTCTCAGCCGAAAGGGTCGTGAGCGTGAGGAACCGGAACAAGCCTCGCCCTCCTCGCCGGAAATGCCGGGAGCGCAGCTGGCGGCACACTTGGTCAATGAAGCCCGCAAACAGGTGGAAAGCGACGGGCGGACATTTCTGCTGGTCGAGATTCCGGACTATTCACCCAGCGGGCAGCCAGTCTCTGTCTGGGCGAAGATTCCCGCTGCTGTCGTGAGGGACGTCCCGGTCGTCCATGCCGGCGACGTGTTCCGCAGTCTGCCTGCGGGCACAAAGCTCTACTACAACAAGGGCCACTATCACCTCACCCCGATCGCTGCCGACGCGCTGGCGCGCACCATTGCGGACGACCTGCAGCAGCCGCTGAAGGACGGCTCCTGCGGACGTCGTCTGGCAGCTGGGCTATAGTGGACCGCATGGCAAGCACCATCGACAAGCCCGCTCTGCCTTCCAACGCGCGTTTTGGCGCCTTGTTTGCTGGCGTATTTGCAGCTGCCGCGGCTTACAAATTCTGGCGAGGAAGCCTGCCCGCGGCTGCAGTGCTGGGGCTGGTGGCAGCGTCTTTCGCCATCCTGTCGCTGGCACGGCCCGCGCTGCTGACGCCACTGAACAAGGTGTGGTTCGCCTTCGGGCAACTGCTCAACCGTGTGGTCAGTCCCGTGGTCCTGGGCATCCTGTTCTTTCTGATCATCACGCCGGTAGCGCTTATTGGCAGGTTGTTCGGGCGCGACCCGCTGCGAATGAGGAAACGCGCCATTCCTTCATACTGGATCACGCGTGATCCCTCCGGGCCCGCCCGGGATTCCTTCAAGCATCAATTCTAGGGCGGCAACCATGGATTTCATCAAAGAGCTGTGGGCTTTCCTGCGATCGCGCAAGAAGCTGTGGCTGCTTCCAGTCATCATCGTGATGGTCCTGCTGGGTGGACTGCTGATTCTCGCCAACGGATCGGTGCTGGCTCCCTTTATCTACACGCTGTTCTGAGAGCCCCTGATGCTAGTGCTCGGCGTTTCGGCCTATTACCATGACTCTGCCGCCTGCCTGGTTCGCGACGGCGAGATCGTGGCGGCGGTGCAGGAAGAGCGCTTTACCCGCAAGAAACATGACGCTGCCTTTCCGGCGCAGTCCATCCGTTACTGCCTCGAAGCCAGCGGCGTCTCGCCCTCGGACGTGGATCACGTCGTCTTCTATGACAAGCCGCTGCTGAAATTCGATCGCCTGCTCGAGACCTATCTTGCGTTTGCGCCGCGCGGGCTGGGCAGTTTCGTGACTTCGATTCCGGTATGGCTGAAGGACAAGCTTTTCCAGAAGCGCATTATTTCCGAGGCGCTCGCGGGTGCTCTCGGCGAAGACATCGACTGGTCAAAGCGGCTGCTGTTCTCGGAACATCACCTGAGCCATGCAGCGAGCGCTTTTTTTCCGTCGCCGTTCGAGCGCGCCGCCGTACTGACCATGGATGGCGTAGGGGAATGGACCACGACCTCGCTTGCCCTGGGCGACGGCAACAAACTCGCGGTGCAGCGTGAAATCCATTTTCCGCACTCCATCGGACTGTTGTATTCGGCGATCACCTATTACGCCGGCTTCAAGGTCAATTCTGGCGAATACAAGGTCATGGGCCTCGCGCCATACGGCGAACCCCGATTTGCCGACCTGATCAGGGACCACCTCGTCGATATCAAGGACGACGGCAGTTTTGCGCTCGACATGAGCTACTTCAATTATTGCACTGGACTCACGATGACCAGTGACAAGATGCACCGCGTGTTTGGCGGTCCGCCGCGTCAGCCAGAATCGATGCTGACGCAGCGGGAGATGGATCTCGCCGCGTCCATCCAGGCGGTGACCGAAGAAATTGTCATCAAGCTGGCGAGAACGATTGCGAGCGAGACCGGTGAGCGCAATCTCTGTCTCGCCGGTGGCGTGGCGCTGAACTGTGTCGCCAATGGCAAGTTGCTGCGCGAAAAGTTGTTTGAAGGCTTGTGGATCCAGCCTGCGGCCGGCGATGCGGGTGGTGCGCTGGGTGCGGCGCTGGTGGGTTACCACATGATGCTGGACGGGAAGCGCACGGCGCATGGGTCAGAAGACCGCATGCAAGGTTCCTTCCTGGGGCCGGAGTACTCGCAACCGGATATCGAGCGCCGTCTGACTGCGTGCGGTGCGGTGTTTGCATCGTACTCCGATGCCCGGACCATCGATGTCACCGCTGCCGCGCTGGCGGATGGAAAGGCAATCGGGTGGCACAGTGGCCGCATGGAGTTCGGTCCCCGATCCCTCGGTGGTCGCAGCATCCTTGCGGATGCCCGCTCGCCTGAGATGCAGAAGCTGCTGAACCTCAAGGTCAAATATCGCGAGTCGTTCCGCCCGTTCGCGCCGAGCGTGCTGCGGGAGGATGTGAGTGACTGGTTCGATATGGATACCGACAGCCCCTATATGCTTCTCGTGGCCGACGTAGTCGATGCAAAGCGCCACGCGATGACAGCCGCTGAGCAGGCACTGTTCGGCATCGAGAAGCTCAACGTACCGCGCTCTTCCATTCCGGCGGTGACGCATGTCGACTACTCCGCTCGCGTGCAGACCGTGCACGCCCGGTCCAATCCCCGTTATCACCAGCTGATCACGGCTTTCAAGCAGCTGACCGGCTGCCCGGTGATCGTGAATACCTCTTTCAACGTGCGCGGTGAGCCTATCGTCAGCACGCCCGAGGACGCGTTCCGATGCTTCATGGGAACCGGGCTCGATCTCCTGGTCGTGGGCAATGCGGTGCTTTTGAAGTCGGAGCAGTCACCGGAGCTCGTTGCGGACTACAAGAATCGGTATGAGCTCGACTAGGCGGGTACTGCTCGGGTTGCTGGTGGTTGCAGTCGCGCTGCTTGGCTCGCTGGAATTCTTCTCTTTTGTGCTCGTGCGCCTGCGGCTGCTGCCGGTCAGCGAGACGCCCCGCGCCTATGCTTCTGCGGACACGTGGAAAGAGTCGGAGTCAAACTGGCGCACCGAACAGGAAGCGTGGGGTGCCTGGCATAAGGCCAGCACCGTGGGCACGGGCCAGAAACCCTGCTTCCGCGTGCAATACCGCACCAACAGCATAGGGGCGCGCGACAGCGAGTTTCCCCTCCACGACGCATCGCCAAGGATGCTCTTGCTGGGGGATTCCTTCGCGGAAGGGTACGGAGTCAACGACGCGGATACCGCAGCCAGCGTGCTGGAAAAACTCGAAGGACGGGAAGTTCTGAATTTCGGCGCGGGCGGCGACCTGGGGCCGCTGCAGTATCGACTGCTGTACGAGAAGCTGGCCTCTCAATACGATCACGACACCCTGCTGATCTTCTTCCTTCCCGCAAACGATTTCACCGACAACGACTACGATTTCTGGACCACCACGGAAGCCGCCCGCAATGCCGGCGCTGAAGGTGAGCGTTGGCGTCCCTACAGTCGACGCACACCAGACGGGGGGTATGAGACGTTCTACCCGCCGGCAGCAGTGCGCCGGACAGCGTGGAGTTCACATACGGACGATCCGTTCACACTGCGCAGATTCGTGGCGGACCATCTCTGGTCCTCGAACGTGTTGCGCTCGTTAAAGCTCGTGCTGCTGTCGCGCAGGATTTCCAAAGCACAGGGCAGCACGGATTCCGGCACGGCGTTTTCGGGGTACTTCGACGTAGCGCCCGATCGGCAGCACGCGGCTCTCCATGAGATGGAAGAACTCGTGCGTGAAGCGCGCGCCAGGCACGTGGTGCTGGTGGCAGTGCCCACCACGGGGGACCTGCAACGCATCGCAGCCGGCGCGGATCAACGCGCGACTCCTTGGCGCAAGACTCTCGAGTCGCTCGCTGCGGTCGTACCCGGCAAGGACGTGCGGTTCGTTGATCTGGCCGACGATTTCCCTGCCGGCCCCGTTGGTCTTTTTTCCAAGTGCGATGGCCATTGGACGCCCGCGGGAAACCGCCTGGCCGCAGACATAATCCACAAACATTTGCCCCACTGAACTTAAGCTTGCGCATCGCAGCTATCGGTATCTCGAGAAACCGCTTATGGACGGGGCATGGCACCGTCCAGCAGAACCTCTGCGCGTTGCGCCTTGAACAATCCTCTTACAGCAGCTGACTCGCAGGTGATCTTGCGAGCGCCCGGCCGGCGATACAGGAGCGCATAGAGCGCGCCGAGCCCAGCGGCATCGAGGCGCTGCACGCGCGTGACATCCAGAA
>JBDSGY010000130.1:0-2824 GCA_039918755.1 Steroidobacteraceae bacterium | reverse complement strand
AAAAGATCGATGAGCTGCTCAATACGGTCGGCGAAATCGTCATCACGCAGTCGATGCTGAGTCAGCTCTCGACCCGCTTCGAGGGTCCACACGCTGACCGTCTGCGCGTCGGTCTCGGCCAGCTCGAGACCCATATCCGCGAGCTGCAGGAAAGCGTCATGCGCGTGCGCATGCTGCCTGTGGGCTCGGTGTTCAGCCGCTTTCCGCGGCTGGTACGCGATCTGTCGAACCGCCTCGGCAAGCAGATCCGCCTGCAGATCACCGGCGAGCAGACCGAACTGGACAAGACCGTGCTGGAGAAGATCGGTGACCCACTGGTGCACCTGGTGCGCAACAGCGTGGACCATGGCATCGAACTTCCGGATATCCGGACCGCCGCCGGCAAGAGCGCCGAAGGCACGGTGCACCTGAACGCCTTCCACAAGGGCGGCTCGATCAATATCGTCATCAGTGATGACGGCAAGGGCCTGGACAAGGCGAAGCTGCTGGAAAAGGCGCGCAGCAAGGGGCTGGTCGATGCCAGTGCGGTGCTGACCGACGAGCAGATCTACGAACTCATCTTCCTGCCGGGATTCTCCACTGCCGCCCAGACCACGGATGTCTCGGGCCGCGGCGTCGGCATGGACGTCGTGCGCCGGAACATCAAGGATCTCGGCGGCAATGTCGAGCTGCGCACCGTGCTTGGCAAAGGCACCACCACCACCATCACCCTGCCGCTGACGCTGGCCATCGTCGATGGACAGTCGGTGGCTGTCGGCTCCGAGACCTACATCGTGCCATTGGTGACCATCGTGGAATCGCTGCAGCTCAAGGCCGGTACTGCCAACCAGATCTACAACCACGGGGAAGTATTCTCGTTCCGCGGTGATTACCTGCCCATCATCCGCCTGCACGAGGTCTTCGGCGTGACGCCGCGCAGTACCGCACTGAGCGATGGTCTCATCATGGTGGTCGAGGGTGACGGCAAGCGCGCCGGCATCTTCATCGATGAACTGCTGGGCCAGCAGCAGGTCGTCATCAAGTCGATGGAAACCAACTACGCACGAATCGAAGGCGTGGGCGGCGCAACCATCCTGGGTGAAGGCACCGTTGCGCTGATCCTCGACATCCCCGGCCTGCTGCGCATGTCGGCGCCGGCGCCGCAGCTCCGTACTGGCACCTGACAATCACGATGAGCGGGCCCGGCGACGGTAATGGAAGCCAGGAGGCGTCCCGCGTGCTCCTGGCGGCCAGCGAACAGATAACGCTGGCGCTGAAAGATGCGCAGCAACCCATCGACGTGCTGGGCGCGAGCCTTGGCAAGCTTGCCGCGCTGCTGGCTGCAGACGCAGGCGATGCGCCGACCGCGCAGCAGCTCGCGGCGTTGCGTGGCGAGATGGCGCGCGCCGTCACCGGCCTGCAGTTCTACGATCGCATGGCGCAGCACCTGAACCATGTGCGCGACTATCTGACGCACAGCGCGGAGCACATCGGCTCCGAAGTGGGCATTCCGGCGGAGCCGTGGGCGAGCACGCACCAGACGCTTGCGAATCGCCTGCTGTCGGAAACCCATCGCATGTTTCTGGGAAAGAACTTCCCGGAAGAATTCATGGCCAATCGCGGCGGCCTGTCGCGCGAAGAACGTGGCGCAGCCTCACCCGGGGATATCGATCTCTTCTAGAGGCTATTTACGCCAGAAGCTGGGCGTGAACAGGATCAGGAAGGTGAACAGCTCGATACGCCCGAGGAACATGGCAAGCGTGCAGATCCATGTTTGGGCGTCGCTCAACGAACCGTAATTGGTTGCCGGTCCGACCTGGCCCAGTCCCGGACCCGCGTTGTTGATGGAAGCGATGATCGCGGTAAAGGCGCTGATGAAGTCCATGTCGGTGGCAAGCAGGCCGAAAGTCAGCACCACGACTGTCATGAAATACACGAATACGAATGCCAGCACCGAGTTGACCACGCGGTTCGAAACCACATTGCCGGCGATTTTCAGCGGCGCCATCGCCGCCGGGTGAACCAGGACGAACATCTCTCGATAGAACTGCTTGATCATGATCAGGGCGCGGAACATCTTGATACCGCCACCGGTGGAGCCCGTGCAGGGAATCACGCAGCTCAGGAACAGCATCCACATGGGGGCGAACACCGGCCAGAGCGAGAAATCTGCGGTGACGAATCCCGTGGTGCTGGCCATTGAAATAGTGCTGAACGCTACATGCCGCAGTGTCTCGGAAACGGTCGGGAAGAGTCCTTCCGACTGAATGACGGCGGTCAGCATCACCACGCTGACAGCCAGCCAGACCAGCACCCAGCGGGCTTCCGGGTCGCGCCGATAGGCGCCCGCATCGGCGCGCCGGAAGGCCATGAAGTGGGTGGCGAAATTCATGCTGGCCGCCAGCATGAATAGCATCAGCACGAACTCGATCAGTGGCGAATCGAAATACCCAACGCTTGCATCGTGGTTGGAAAATCCGCCCAGCGACATCACGGAGAAGGCGTGGCAAACGGCATCGAAAGCCGGCATGCCGGCCGCCCACAGCGAGAGAATGCAGGCCACGGTCATACCGGCGTAAACCAGCCACAGCGCCTTGGCGGTCTCGGTGATGCGTGGCGTGAGCTTCGCGTCCTTCACCGGCCCGGGCGTCTCGGCCCGATACATCTGCATGCCGCCCACGCCCAGCAGTGGCAGGATGGCCACCGCGAGCACGATGATTCCCATGCCGCCCAACCAGTGCAGCGCGCAACGCCAGAGGTTGGTGGCATGGGGAAGGGAATCCAGACCGGTGAAAACCGTGGAGCCCGTCGTCGAAAGCCCGGACATGCACTCGAAGAAGGCGTC
>JBDSGY010000129.1:0-3008 GCA_039918755.1 Steroidobacteraceae bacterium | reverse complement strand
TGATTGCGTTGTTCGCCTACGAAGGAGCGCTCTGGGCCATCGATGGCTTCAGCAGCCACAGCACGGGCACCTGGACGCGCTGGGTGCATGTCGCAACCGGCGCCGCAATCTGGCCGCTCGTCGTCGGGCTGCTGGGCCGCCTGCACTCCCCACGCTGACGGGCCCGCATGGCAAACGTCCGCATCAAGGATCACCAGCAGGAACAGCGCTTCTTCCTGCAGCGCAGTGCGGTCGCCGCGCTGGTGATCGCCGGCCTGTCCGCATTGCTCATCGGCCGGCTGGTGCTGCTGCAGATCGTCCGCTACGACCATTACACCGACCAGGCCCAGGGCAACCGCGCCCGCAATGAGCCGATTCCCGCCAATCGCGGCCTGATCCTCGATCGCAACGGCAAGGTGCTGGCGGAGAACCAGCCTTCCTACCAGCTGGAACTGGTGCGCGAGCAGGTGCCGGACCTGGAGGCGACCCTCAAGGCACTGGTCACCATCGAAGTCATTCCGCCCGATGAGCTGGATGACGTGCGCCGCCTGGCGCGGTCGCGGCGCGGTTTCGAGGCGGTGCCGATTCGCCTGCGTCTGAGTGAAGAAGAGATCGCACGCTTCGCCGTGCATCGCCATCAGTTTCCCGGCGTCGATATCCGCGCGCGCTCGACGCGCTCCTATCCTTACGGTGCGCTGGCCGTGCATGCGCTGGGCTATGTGGGGGCCATCAGCGACAAGGATCTGGCCACCATCGATCGCACTGCCTATGTCGGCACCGCGCTGATCGGCAAGCTGGGCGTGGAAGCGGCGCGCGAAACCGAACTGCACGGTGTGAATGGCTTTCGGGAGATCCTCGTCAATGCGCAGGGTCGCTCCGTGCAGAAACAGGGTGGACTGGAATCCACATTGCGCACGCAGCCTCCCAAGGCCGGCTCCGACCTGATCCTCGGCATCGACCTGCCCGCACAGCAGGCAGCCGAAGAAGGTTTCGCCGGTCGCCGTGGCGCGGCGGTCGCCATCGACCCGCACACCGGTGACGTGCTGGTGATGGCGAGCATGCCGGGCTTCGATCCCAGCCTGTTCGGCCGCGGCATCCGCAACAACGAATACCGGCTGCTGGAGACCAGCCTCGACCGGCCGCTCTTCAATCGTGCGATCCGCGGCACGTACCCGCCCGGCTCCACCGTGAAGCCCGTGCTCGGCATGGCGGGACTGGCCTACGGGCTGGTGTCTCCGGACGGCAGCTTCTTCTGTCCCGGCCAGTACCGCGTGCCGGGCACGCGTCGCATTGCGCGCGAAGGCAAGGGCGGCGTGCATGGCACGGTCGACCTGCGCACGGCCATTGCCGAATCCTGCGACGTCTATTTCTACGACCTCGCCTACCGGCTGGATGTCGACCGCATCCACGCGTTCATGGAGCCCTTTGGCTACGGCAAGCCCACGGGCATCGACATTGCGGGCGAACAGTCCGGCATCCTGCCGTCGCGCGAATACAAGAAGAAGCGCTACAAGAATCCTTCCGATGGCGCCTGGTATCCCGGCGACTCGGTGAACTTCGGCATCGGCCAGGGCTTTATGACGGTTACACCGATGCAGCTCGCGCAGGTGTCCGCGGTGCTGGCCGCGAAAGGCGCCGTATTCAAGCCGAGACTGGTCACCGGCATCCGCAATCCGGCCACCGGCGTGGTGAAGACGATCGACCCGGTGCCACTGCCTCATGTGAAAGGCGGCACGCCCGCGCAATGGGACATCATCATGGAAGGCATGCGCGCCACACTGACGCGCGGCACCGGCAAAGGCATCGGCCTGTCGGCGGAATACGCCATCGCGGGCAAGACCGGCACGGCCCAGGCTTATTCAGTGAGCCAGGGCCAGCGGCTGGATCGCAAGGTCGACGAACGGCTGCGCGATCATTCATGGTTCATTGCCTTCGCACCCGCCGAGGCGCCGGAGATCGCGGTGGCCGTGCTGGTCGAGAACGGCGGCTTCGGCGCCAGCGCCGCGGCGCCAATCGCGCGCAAGATCATGGACGCGTACCTGTTGCCACGACTGCCCAAGTCTGCCGCTGCGCTTGCGGCCGCTGCGGCCGCGGAAGAGGCAGAAGTGGCAGAGGCCGCTGCCGCAACCCCGCCACCACCGGAGCCCACCTCGCCATGATGCGTGTCTCGCCCGGTTCTGATTCCACCACCCGCCGCACGTTCAGCACCGCGGCGCGTGTGCTGTCCGCATTGCAGCTCGATGGCCCGCTGCTGGTGGGACTTTCGCTGGTATGCGCGTATGGCCTGATCGTGCTGTACAGCGCATCGGGCCAGAGCTGGGCGATGGTGCTGCGCGCGGTGGTGCGCCTGGGCATGGGCGCCGCGGCCATGGTCGCGCTGGCACAGGTGCGGCCGCAGCAACTGCGCAAGGCCGCACCGTATATCTATGCCGCGGGCATCGTGCTGCTGATCGTCGTGGACATCCTCGGCGCAATCGGCAAGGGCGCGCAGCGCTGGCTCGACCTCGGCTTCGTCCGCTTCCAGCCCTCCGAGGTCATGAAGCTTGCCGTGCCCATGCTGTGCGCGTGGTACCTGCACGAGCGGCCGCTGCCGCCGACCATTCCAACGCTGGCGGTGCTGGCGGCCATCATCCTGGTACCCGCGGGACTCGTTGCACCACAGCCGGACCTGGGCACCGCCATCCTCATCGTCATCGGCGGTGGCCTGCTGGTGATCATGGCGGGGCTGTCGATCTGGTTCATTGTGGGCGCGGCTGCCGTCGCCGGCATCGGAGCGTGGGTGGGATGGGTGTACTTGCTGCACGACTACCAGCGTCTGCGCGTGCTGACGTTCCTCGATCCGGAGATGGATCCGCGCGGCGCCGGCTACCACATCATCCAGTCACAGATCGCGATCGGCTCTGGCGGCCTGTTCGGCAAGGGCTGGATGCATGGCAGCCAGTCACAGCTGGAATACCTGCCGGAGCGGCACACCGACTTCATCTTTGCCGTGATCGGCGAGGAGTTCGGCCTGCTCGGCCTCACGATCC
>JBDSGY010000128.1:0-6291 GCA_039918755.1 Steroidobacteraceae bacterium | reverse complement strand
CCTCCCTGTTCAGGCGACATAGTCCCTTGCCGGACCATTTTATTAAAGTTTCAAATTTGGGATTATTTTCCCAATTCTGAATTACGCTCTTATTTCGCACGAAGCGAAGGAAAACAACAATGAGAATCTCGGACGACCGTTACAGTCGCGATCCACAGCGCTTCGACCTGGCCCTGCGTTTCATCCAGCACGAAGCGCGCACCCGCACCATCCGCACGTGGACCGGCCTCACTGACGACCGCATCCGCAAGCTGTATCGCTCCTACATCTGCGATGACGGCGGCCCGGGTCCGGCGCGGCATCGGGGCAAGTCGCCGCAGCAGGCCACTTTCTTCATCCGCACGCCGCACATGCGGCAGGAAACCGCGGTGCTGGCGAGCGTCTGCTATCTGCTTGGCGTGATGCCCGCGAACCACGTGGCCGATGCGCAGCGCAGCCTGCCCGGCATGCAGCGGGGCGAAGCATTGTGCGAAGCCTTCGAAGCCTATCGGCGGCTGGTGCCCGCGCCGCGCATCAGCTTCGAGCACGCGGTCTTTCTGGTCACCGCGCTGGCGCGCGGCGATGAACTGCATGCCACGCTGTGCACGGACTGCACCGGCCTCATCGTGGTGGACCGCTACGCCGGCCAAGCGCGCCGTTGCCTCGCGTGCGAGGAATCGCGCCAGGGGCGATTGCTGCTGGACGCCTGAGGGCGTCCGGCGCGCTTATTCAGCCGCCGTTGGGGTCGGCATTGTTATGATCCCCTTCGAAAATGTCCCCAGAAAACCTGTTTGCCGGCGCGTACCTCGACCGGCGCGCGGAAGCGCGCCTCAGCGATGATTGGCTGGCAGAAGCCCGGGGCGATGCGGGCACCCTCTATATAGGCATGCGGCACAGCGCGGCGCTGGTCCATCCCGGCGTCGCGGGCGCCACGCGCGTGGCCTTTTTGTCCGGCACGGACGCGCGGATTGCGGCCACGCTGGACCCGGAGCGCATGGTGCTGCTGGGCTGGTACCAGCAGCAGCGCTGCGTGCTGGTCGATCTGGAGCCGGGGCTCGCCATCGAAAATGCCGGCGAATCCTTCGCCGAGCTGCGGCCACTGGCTTCCGACCTGCCTGCCAACGAAGCCAGCCTGCTCGCCTATGCGCGCGCGCTCAATATCTGGCGCACCAACCACCTCTTCTGCAGTCGCTGTGGCACTGCGAACCAGGCCAGTCGCGCCGGTCACGCGCGGCTGTGCCCCTCTTGCGGCTACCAGAGCTTTCCGCGCCTCGACCCCGCCGTGATCGTGCTGGTGCACGACGGCGAGCACGCCTTGCTGGGCAGGCAGGCCAGCTGGGCCCCTGGTCGCTATTCCACGATTGCCGGATTCGTGGAGCCTGGTGAATCGCTGGAAGATGCAGTGCGCCGCGAGGTGTACGAGGAAACAGGCGTCACCACGCAGCGCATTGCCTACCATTCCTCGCAGCCATGGCCCTTTCCTTCGTCACTGATGCTGGGTTTCGTGGCACTGGCCACGCATTCGCAGCCCGTGATGCACGACGGCGAGCTCGAGGATGCGCGCTGGTTCTCGCGGGCGGAGCTGCGCAGCGGCGCGGTGTCACTGCCACCGCGCGAAGCGATTTCATTGCGCCTGATCGAGCACTGGCTGGATCATGGGGGCTGACGCCCGTGCACGGCACTGGCTGCTCGCAGCCCTGCTACTTGCACCTTCCCTTGCCGCGGCGGACATCAGGGTCACGGTCGACGGCGTCGAGGGAGACGCCCACGCCAATGTAATGGCGCGCCTCAGTGCCGAGCGCTACCGCGACCAGAAAGACATCGACGAGGACACCGCGCGACGGCTGTTCAACCGCATCGATGGCGAAGCAAAGGACGCGCTGCGCCCGTTCGGCTATTACGAACCTGAAGTGAAGGCGGATTTCCTGCGCGACGGCAAGGACTGGCATTTCGATGTGCACATCGTGCCCGGCACGCCGGTGCGCATCCGCGAACTCAGCATCAAGGTGGAAGGCCCCGGCGCCGACGATGTCGCGTTTGAGCCGATCCGCAACCAGACGCTGATCCGCTCCGGCATGCGCCTGTATCACCGCTCCTATGAAGAACTCAAAGGCGAGCTGACGCGCGCGGCCGCCGCCAACGGCTATCTCGCAGCACGGCTGCTGAAGAACGAGATGCTGGTGGACGCAGCCGGGCACACCGCCAGCATCGCCCTGCAGCTCGACACGGGCCCGCGCTATCGCTTCGGCCACATCGAGATCGAGCAGGACATCATCCGGCCGACACTGATGCAGCGGTACCTGCGCTTCCGCGAAGGCGACTTCTACAACTCGACGGAACTGCTCCGCACGCAGTTCGCACTCGACGACAGCCTGTACTTCGCGGCAGTCGATGTGGAACCCGGCACGCCCGATCCCGAAACGCTGACCGTGCCGGTGCGCATCACGGCCACCAAGAGCCGGTGGCAGCTCGCACTGGGCGGCGGCTACGGCACCGACACCGGGGTGCGCGGCACGCTCGGCTGGACCAACACGCGTCTCAACGATCGCGGCCATCGGCTGCGCTTCGAATTGAAGGCATCCGCCAGCAAACGCCGCCTGAACTCGCGCTATGACATCCCCATTGGCGATCCGGCCCTGGAAAAATTCTCGATCGAAGGCATCAATGAATTCGAGGAACGCAGCGACCTCGATACCAACGAAAGCACGATCAGGCCTTCGATCACGCGCGTGCGCGGACGCTGGCAGACGGTGACCTCGCTTTCCGCCACGCACACCACTACTGATGACGGCGAAACGAAACTGGTCAGCAATCTGCTGGTGCCGGGGTTCGCAATCGCCTCGGTTCCGGAAGGATTCCTGGGCGAGTCACTGTTCAGCCGCGCCTTCTACGCGGAACTGATCGGTTCGCACAATGCGCTCGGCTCGGATTCTGATTTCCTGCGCCTGCTGCTGCAGTCGGAACGCAGCTTCGACCTCACGCTGAAGTGGCACCTGCTGCTGCGCAGTGAGTTCGGCACCAGCCTCGTGAAGAACTTCGATGACCTGCCCGGCATCTACCGCTTCTTTGCCGGTGGCGACCGCAGCGTGCGCGGCTTTGCCTTCAACAGTCTTTCCCCCGAGGAGCCCGTGACCCGCGATGGCATCACCGAGCTGCGCAAGACCGGTGGCCGGCACATGTTCGTGGGCTCGGTCGAGGTCGTGCGCGACCTGCCGCGCAATATCGGCGTGGCCACGTTCTTCGACATCGGCAATGCGTTCAATCATTTCGGCGACAAGCTCGAATATGCCGCCGGTATCGGCGTGCGTTACCGCCTGCCCGTGGTGGCCATCGGCATCGACGTTGCCAAGCCTCTCTCAACCGGCGGCGGCCTGCGATTGCACCTGAACATCACACCGAAGCTATGAGCCGCCGACGCAAGATACTGCTGGCCATCCTCGCACCGCTGCTGCTGGTGCCCTCCGGCGTGCTGTATTTCATCGTCACGACCGAGTGCGGCCTGCAGTTCATCGCCAGTCACCTCGGCAAGATGGGGCCCGTCACCGTGACCGCCAGCGGTGTCAGCGGCACGCTGGCTGATGGATTCGCGGTGGATTCACTGCGCATCCAGCACCGGCTGTCGGATGTGCAGATCGATCACGTCAGCGGGCATCTCGAGCTGCTGCCGATGCTGGTGCTGCAGCGGATCACGCTGCCGGAAGTGAAGGTGAAGCACGTGCGTGTGATCGTGCTGCGCGATCCGGTGGATCATCCGCCGCAGGTGCCGCATTTCCTGCCGCGCCTGCTGCGCATCGACGCCGACAACGTGGCCGTGGACAGCGCGGACATCAGGCTGCTGAGCGGACGGGTGCTGCATCTGGAGAACCTGGACGGCAAGGCGACCGTCCTGCCGCAGCAGATTCGCATCCGTGCGGCACAGCTCGATTACGACGCGGCGCATGTCGTGGCATCCGGCCGCATCCTGGCCGCGAGCCCGATCGGACTCGAGGGCGAGGCCGATACCACCTATTCGCCGGACGGACTGCCCGAATGGCTGATCACCGCGAAATTCAAGGGCGACCTGGACAAGCTGCCGTTGACCGCGCAGATCGACAAGCCATTTCACGCGCAGGTCGAAGGCGCCGCCACCACGCTTGCCACCGGCTGGAAATTTGCCGGCCGTGCGGACGTGAAGGATTTCGACATTGTGCCGTTCGGTGGCGGCAGGGCGCTGGGCATCATTTCGGGCAAGCTTGATCTCACCGCCGACAGCGACGGCTTCACCGCCAATGGTTCGCTGGTTCCACCGGGCCTGAAGGCCGGCGCCTTCCAGGTGGATTTCCACGGCGCGTACGCCGACAAGCACCTGACGATCCAACAGGCCACCGCGGTGCACGCCCCATCGGGCGCACGCGCCAGCGTGCAGGGCGGCGTGGACATCATCAAGGGCGGACCGCAGCTCGACCTCAGCGGCGACTGGACACGTTTCCGCTGGCCGCTGCTTGGCGCCGCGCCTGCGTTCCTGAGTCCGCGCGGCCATTACACGCTCCGCGGTGTGAAGCCGTGGGCCTTGGAGGCGCAAGGCGATGTGATCGCGGCGGATCTTCCCCCGATGCCCGCGACGTTGCGCGGTGCGCTCGCGGCAGACGCCCTGCGCATCGATGCGGCCAGTGCGCAACTGCTCGGCGGCACGGCCACCGTGACCGGTGAAGCGCGCTGGCAGCCGGGTGAAAGCTGGCGCGTTGCAGGCCGCATGAACGGCCTTGATCCCGCCACGGTTCGCGCCGATCTGCCGGGGCAATTGAACTTCGACTTCACCGCGAGCGGCGCGCCGTTCGGTGAGGCCGGCAACATCGACTTCGAGGCGGCAAAGATCACGGGCAAGCTGCGCAACCAGGCGGTGACCGGCAAAGGCAGATTCGCGCGCGCAGCAAACAGCAAGGACTGGCAGTTCAACGCAGTGGATGTGCGCCTGGGTCGCACCCGCGTCCAGCTCGATGGTGGCTTCGGCGTGCGCAGCGACCTGCGCTTCGCCATCGATGCCGACGACCTGAGTCTCTTCGATCCGGAGGCACGCGGTCGCGTCAGCGCGCGCGGGCGCTATGCGGGCACGCGCGATGCGCCGCTGCTGCTGTTCAAGGCGCGCGGCACCGGGTTCGAATGGCAGGGCAGCAAGCTCGGCACGCTCGACGCCGATGTGGATGTCGATCTCGGTCCCAATGGCCATGCGCAAGGACAGATCGATATCGGCAAGATGGAAGTGGGCGCACGCACCATCCAGAGCGCCACTGTGTCGCTCACCGGCAATGGTGACCTGCAGCATCTGGCCTTCACCATCAACGCCGCACCAATGCGTCTGGCGCTGGGCGCACAGGGAACGATGCGCGATGGACTGTGGCAGGGCACGGTGCAGAGTCTGGTGGTTGATGACACGCGGGATCTGCAGCTGCGCCTGGAAGCACCGGCCACGCTCGCCGTGAACCTGCAGCAGGCCGAGATCGGCAACCTGTGCCTGAAGGGTATGCAGGAACGGCTCTGCGCATCGGGACGCCGCCTGCCCGATGGCGCATGGAATGCCAACCTCGCCGCCGAATCATTGCCGCTGCGCACGCTGACTGCGGGTCTCACGCAGGACATCGATTATGAAGGCACGATCAACCTGCAGGCCGATCTCGCCGGCACCCGCCGCGGCCTGCCCACCGGCAAGATCAGTGGCCAGCTGCAGAACGCGCAGCTGCGCCATGCGTTGAGCAATGGGCGCGAAGAGCGCATGTCGCTTGGCACAGGTGCCGTTACCGCTGCCGCCACCGCCACCGGCTTCGAGATGCAGGTGGGCCTCGATGCCGGCGCTTCCGGCAACATCAAGGGCCAGCTCACCGGCGATCGCAACGGCGGCGCGTGGCAGGACTTTCCCATCCGCGGCTCGCTGGATGCGAGCACCGACGCGCTCCCGTTGCTCGACATGTATTTCGGCGGCATCGACAAGGCCACCGGCAAGATCATCACAAAGGTGACCATCGCCGGCACGCTGGGGTCGCCAAGCGTGCAGGGCATGCTGCAGCTGCGCGATACATCGATCGACATCTACCAAGTGAACCTCGCCATGCGCGAGCTCACGCTCGACGCGACCTTCGACACCAATGCGCTGAACATCACCGGCAATTCGAAACTCGGCAATGGCACGGCGAAGTTCAACGGCAAGCTCGCCTGGAGGAACCGCGAGCCGTACGGGGATCTGCATATCGAGGGCGAGAACCTGCGTGTGGTCGACGTGCCCGAGGCGCGGATCGAGGCTTCCCCCGCGCTGGATTTCAAGATCGCAGGACATCGCAT
>JBDSGY010000127.1:0-2763 GCA_039918755.1 Steroidobacteraceae bacterium | reverse complement strand
GGGACGATCTTTTCCATGTCCGCGCGACGGATGTTGGAGCCCGTTACGACCACCTCCTCGAGCCGGTCGGGCTCTGCTGGTACGTCAGCAGCAACGGCCCTCCCTGACAGCGCCTCGCACAGAGTCGCAGCAACCGCCACTCCGACGCGTGATATCAGACCGTAATTCCACACCATGACTGCAACCTGGGATGACTGCCCGAACTGTGAGCGGGCGCAGCGTCTCCCAGACGTGTTTCATGATGATGACACCCGGCGGCAACTGGCCGTCGTCGGGGGTTCACGCGTTTAGTCGCGGAAAGTCTGCTGCAGCAAACGGTAGAGATACTGCCGCCAGATCTGGTAGTCATGGCCGTACCCGGGATCCTCGCTCCAGACATGTTTGACGCCCGCGGTGGTCAGCGCCTGGTGCATTGTGCGGCCCCCGTTGACGGCAGTGTCCTCGGTGCCCGCGCCGATGAAGATCATCTTGTAGTTGCGGTTGGTCTTAGCCGGATCGGCGATCAGCAGGTTTGTTCCGCCATAGCCGCTGAAGCCAGCGACATAGGCGAACAGTTCGGGATGGCCGAAGCCGATCGACGTGCTGTGACCGCCACCCATCGAGTAACCCATGATCGCGCGGTGCTGCTTGTCCTTGACGACGCGGAATTCCTTTTCGATGTAAGGAATGACGTACTCGAGCATCTCCTTTTCCATGTTCCAGCCGGGTGTCGCCAGTAAGGCAGACGCACCTGGGCGCGCGACCGGCGCCGGCGGGGCATAGCCCAGCGACTTCTGCAACGCGAGGATCTCCGGCTGTTTGCCGGTGGCGCCAGTCGTGGCGTGGCCAAATGGCATCACGATGATCGCAGGAACGGCCTTCCTGTCCGCGAGCAGGTTGTCCATGATGTTGTTGGCCATGCCGGACTGCGTCCAGCCGCCCTCGAAATCGTTGAGTCCATGCAGCAGGTACACCACCGGATATCTTCTGCCGCTGGTGTTGTAGTCCGGCGGCGTGTAGACGACGACGCGACGCGCGACCTTGATCTCCTTGTTGAAGTAATGATGTTCGATCAGGTTGCCGTGTGGCACATCGCGAAACATCATGAAATCCGCTTCCTTGCCAGGCAGCGCGACGATGCTCTTGTACACGCCGGAAGCCGGGCGAACGAAGGTGTTCTGCGGGTCGGGTGTGGAGAAGCCGTCCACGACGAACCAATACTGGTAGTAGCTTGGCGCAAGCTTCGGGGTCGTATACGACCAGGTGCCACTGGCGTCCTTTGCCATTTCGAAACCGGCGGACCCGTTGACCGGGACATCGCCAAGCTTGGGCATGTCGGTGAACACGTGCACGCTCTTTGCGTTGGGAGCCTGCAGCCGGAAGGTGATCGTGCTGTTGGCATTGACCTCGGGCGAGCGGGCCGTGGTGACGACACTGCCTTCAATACCTGGGCCACGGCCCCCAACCGGTGCGCTGCCACCGGGAGGATTGTTGTTTATCTGGGACAGCGCCGGGCCAGCAAGCGTTGCAAGCGCTGCTATCGAGAAGATGCGTGCAATGCGGTTCATTTTGTCTTCCAGAAGGATGGTTGATCTACTGCCGCGGACTGTATGTCTTGCTGAAGCCGTTGCGGGTGTTCGTCACCGTGAACGTGCCATCCTGCTGTGCGGAAACCTTGATGAGGTAGGCCGGCGAGTGCGCGGCTGCACCGGGGCCGCCAGGACCACCAGGAGCACCAGGACCACCAGGCCCACCGGCGCCGCCAAAGCCAGTGGGGGGACCACCCGCGGCGCGCGGCGGTGCCGCAGCGGGCTGCGTGAGCACGCCGGCAATCGTTGCGTTGTCATCCATGTTGGCGATGAACATCGCAGGCGCGTTCTCCAGCCGTGCGTTCCATGACCAGTGCAGCTGCCACAGATCCTCGAGGCCCGGCGATGCGAACAGCACACGGAATGCATTCGCGTCCCCGCCCTTGCGCGTGCCGTTGTTCATCACGGCGACGCGCGGCTGCAGTGCGTGCACCAGCGCCGGCGAGCCCGACTTCTCCAGACCGTGATGCGAGGTCAGGTAAACGTCCACCGTGCCGATCCGGTTCACCGGACACATGAGGTCCAGTTCGCCATTCCAGGTGAGATCACCCAGGTCCGCGGTGCGGAACCGGCCGTACGCCAGCACGAAGCCGGCCGATTCGCCATTGTCCGGATCGAAGTAGGCGCTTTCATCCACGGGCTGGACGTGCGCGCAGGCCGCGTTGGGGCGCCCGCCTCCCTTCAGGTTTTTGTGGATGAACTGATTGGCGGAAGCTACGGCGGTGATATCCAGGCCGCTGAGTTTCACCTTGTCGCCTGGCCTCACGATGCTGCGCTTGCCCTGGCTCAGCGCCGCATAGGCATTGATGAACGGCACTGAGACGATGCGGTCCTTCGGATTCGGCGTTCCGTGGTCGTAGTAGTGCTGGATCGGGAACTGCATGGCCAGTTCGAGCAGCGCGCCGACATGATCGCCGTGGAAGTGCGTGGTCCACATGTGATCGATGCGGCTGACGCCGGCCCCGCGCAGTGTCTCGGCAATGCGCGCAAGGTCGCGCTCCCCGGCATTGCCGGTATCCACCAGCAGCGACTCGCCGGTGGGCCCCACGAAGAGCGTGGACTGGCCGCCTTCGGTGTCGATGTACTAGATGTTGAGCGCCGCGCCGCTGCGTTCGGCGGCGCCGCTGATGCACGATGCCGCAAGCAACGCCAATGCCGCAATGACACTTCGCATGACCACCCCCTGATTGTGGGT
>JBDSGY010000126.1:0-13927 GCA_039918755.1 Steroidobacteraceae bacterium | reverse complement strand
GGCTGACCCGACATGCAGCAGGATGCGGAACGTCGTTCCTGCTCCCACCTCACTCTGGACGAGCACTTTACCGCCATGACTTGCGACGATGCCCTGGACCACGGACAGTCCGAGGCCGGTGCCACCTTCGCGCGACCGGGTCGTGAAGAATGGATCGAATATCCGCTCCACGATGGCTGCATCCATGCCGCTGCCGGTATCACCCACCGCCAGGCACACGCAGCCATCCGGCTCCATGTCATTGGCGATGGCCTCCTGCCGGTCCGGGACGGACAACGAAATGTGAATCTGCCCCGGCCCTGCGCCAATTGCGTGGGCGGCATTGGTGCCGAGGTTCAGCAACACCTGGTGGACCAGCGACTCGTCCACCTGTGCGGGCTTTACGTCGGGCATTACCCGGGTGCTCACCGAGATCATGGCCGGAAAGGTGGCGCGCAGCATCGAAGCCACCTCTTCCACCACGGCGCCAAGACTCACGGTTGCAAGCCTTGGTTGCTGCGGTCGCGCGAACGCCATCAGGCGCCGGACCAGCGCCGCGCCACGATCCACCGCGCGCTGGATCTGGCACAGTGACTCCTGCAATGCGGGCGACAGCCCCTGGTCTTCCAGCTCGACCAGCGCATAGCCACGAATGGCAGCGAGGATATTGTTGAAATCATGGGCGATGCCCCCGCTGAGCGTGCCGATGGCCTGCATTTTCTGCGCCTGGCGCAGTTGTGCCTCGAGGCGGTCGCGGAATTCCGTCATCTGCTGCTGCGCGGTGAGATCGCGCGCGATCATCGCGAACCCCACCAGCTCAGTGCCCTCGTGCAGGGCCGTCAGGATGGTGTCACCCCAGAACTGCGTGCCGTCGCGACGCAGATGCCAGCCCTCCCACTCCGCCCGTCCCTGTGTGCGCGCCCTCGGCAGATATTCGGCCATGCCGCCGCCCGGCTCCTGCGCAGCAAAGAACTTCGCTGCAGACTGCCCCACTATTTCGTCCGCTTCGTAGCCGGTCATGCGGCATGCGCCGGCGTTCCACGTTGTTACGTTGCCATCGCGGTCCAGCATCGCGATCGCGTAATCGCGCACGCCATCCACCAGCAGGCGGAACCGCTGCTCGCCCCGCATGAGCTCGGCGTACTGGCTCCGCAGCTGCAGCATCATCGTGGTTACCGACCTGCGCAGGCTCTCGATCTCGCCTCTGAAGCGCAGTGCGCCGATGGCCTCGATCTGGCCGCTGCCACTGCTCAGCGCCAGGGCATGGCCTTCAAGCCTCGCGAGCGGGCGCAGCACGAGCGCATTGAGCAGCAGGTACAGCCCGACGATGAGCAGCACGTCCAGCATCGCGATGGCCGCCAGCGTCCATTCAAAGGTCTGCGCCGCCGCCCCCTCGATGAATTGCGGCGTCACCACCACCCTGACGTTTCCGATGCTGCGGTCTTCCGCGATGATGTCCCTGTCTTCGGACCAGTCACCGCGTACCGCGGGCACCTTGTCGGACACTTGATTCTGCCAGTCTGTGCTGCGTGCGCGCACATGGCGCGACGAGCCCTCGGTGGCGAAACGCACCTCTATCCCGCGCACGGCAGCGTTGCGCATGCTGCTGTCCACGATCCGGTCGATCTGCGCATGATCGAAGTTCCAGACCGGCAACTCCAGGCTCACCGCCAGCTGTGCCGCAAGGCCTGCCGCATCCTCGCGCAACTGCGCGATACGCTCAGTTTTGTCACGACTGTATTCGAGCGCCGCAAACACGCCCAGGACGGCGGTGCTCGTGGTGACCAGTACGAGCGCCACCACCTTGGCGATGGAATGCTGGCTTGCAGACATGCGCACCATGAGCCGGCGCCTACCTTGCCGGACGGTAGGTCTGGGGATCGAACCAAAGGCGCTTGTCGGCAAAGGGGGTCTCCGGTCCGAGATTGGGATTTTCGATCCGGAACAGCCGGCGTCCGCGCAGGTTCAGGCGCTTGATCTTCTGGTCCTGGTACTCGGAAAAGATGCGGTCATAGGATCCGTCAGCAATCATCATGCGCATGCCTTTTTCGGCCCTGGCCGCCAGCTGCCGCCCCTCCGCGGACTTTGCGAACCAGAAGTACATCGGCAGCGGATAGTAGAAGGCGATGTCCGGCTCGATGGCCAGGTCAGGCAGGCTCTGCCGGCGACGCTCGTATTCGTCGATCACCTCCACCGCACCGCGCAGGAAGATGTCGAAGCGCCGGTTCGCCAGCATCTCGAACAGACCTTCGTAGCTGGAACCCGTCACGACCTTGAAATTGCTGGCGCGCAGTATCCCCACGTCGATCCAGCCAAGTCCCAGTCCAAAGGTGAACTGCCTAAGGTCATCAAGCGAATGGACGGACTCGAAGCGGGCCTGATCCTGCTTGCGGATGAGGAAGACACAGTAGCCGCCCAGGTTCCTGTCCACGGGGATGCGCACAGGGGTCAGCGCTCGCTCGAACTCCCGCGTCGTGCTCAGGTACATCACGGTGATGCTGCCCGTATTGCGGGCAAGCTCGTAAGCCTGGCGGCTCTCGCTCATGGCCCTGGAGGGGACCATTGCGTAAGGTCCGTACTCAGGTGACGTGAGGTCGAGCGCCGTCTGCAGGATCTTCCATTGATACTGGTAGCGGGTGTCCGCTGCCGACTCCGGCGCGTCGTAGACATAGCGCATCGCTGCGGCCTCCGCCGCAGCGCCTGGAACGGCATCCGCCAGCAGGGCGAGCACCACAAGGATTCCCGGCAGACTGGATCGCCGCACGACCTGCACGCTGGCGCACCCCCCCTCGCTACATCATGGATCCGGGCCGTTCACCTGAATCTCAAATTGCTCCTTCCCAGCTGCTCTACCGTAGTGCAGCCCATCAGCTTCATTCCCCGCTCGAGTTCCGCGCGCATGAGGCCCAAGGCGCGCTCGACACCTGCCTGGCCCGCTGCCGCCAGAGGAAAGAGGTAGTAGCGTCCGAGGCCGACGGCTTTCGCGCCAATCGACAAGGCCTTGAGAACGTGCGAGCCGCGCTGCACGCCACCGTCCATCATGACGTCGATCCGGTCACCGACGGCGTCGACGATTTCTGCGAGCTGGTCGAATCCGCTGCGCGATCCGTCCAGCTGCCGACCGCCGTGATTGGAAAGCACGATGCCGGTGCAGCCGATGTCGACGGCGCGCCGCGCATCCTCCACCGACATCACACCCTTGAGGCAGAACTGGCCGTTCCAGTCCTTGACCATGCCGGCGACATAGTCCCAGTCCATGGCGGGATCGAGCATTTCGCTGAAATAGCGTCCGATCGACATCGAGCCGCCCTCCATGCGGATGTGCTCCTCGAGTTGCGGCATCCGGAAGCGCTCATGGCGAAGGTAATTCAGGCCCCACGCCGGCTTGAGCGCGAACTGCAGCAACCCGCCCAGGGTGAGCCGCATGGGGATGGAAAAGCCGGTGCGCAGATCCCGCTCGCGATTGCCGCCCGTGATGGTGTCCACCGTGAGCATCATCACGTCGACGCCTGCCTGCTTGGCACTCTGCAGCATGGCGCGATTGAGGCCGTGGTCCTTGTGGACATAGAACTGGTAGCACTGCGGCGTGGCGTAGGCCTTGCGCAGTTCGCCGAGGCTCACCGTCCCCAGCGAGGACACGCCGAACAATGTTCCGAACTTCGATGCGGCGGCAGCCACCGAGTGCTCACCCGTGTGGTGGAACAGGCGCTGCAGCGCGGTTGGCGAGCAGTAGACCGGCAGGGCCAGCTGCTGGCCCATCACCTTTACCGACAGGTCGATGTCCTTCACGCCGCGCAGGACGTTAGGCACGAGATCGCAGCGCTCGAACGCTTCGGTGTTGCGCCGGTAGGTCACCTCATCGTCGGCGGCGCCGTCGATGTAGTTGAACAGCGGCCCTGGAAGCCGCTGCTTCGCCAGTTTGCGGAAGTCGTGGAAGTTGTGGCAGTCAGTCAGGCGCATGGCTGGGGTGGCTACGCGTAGGCGTAGATGGTGGTGATCACGCCGATCACCGAAGCCAGCAGCACGCTGTGCTTCACCGTGAACCTGAACAACCTTGCCTCTTCCTTGCGCGCCATGCCGGTGGCGGCAACCGCCACCGCAATGCTCGTCAGGCTGATCATCTTGCCCATGACGCCGCCAGCCGAATTCGAGGCGGCCATCATCGCAGGGTCGAGCCCGAGGCTGTTTGCGGTCACGACCTGCAGGTTGCCGAACAGGGCGTTCGCGGAGGTGTCGCTGCCCGTGAGGAACACGCCCAGCCAGCCAAGCAACGCGCTGAAGAACGGGAACAGCCGGCCGGTCTCCGCAAACGCCTCACCGAGCGTGACGGTCGCGCCGCTGTAATTCATCACGTAGGCCAGCGCGAGCACGCATGCCATCGTCAGCAACGAGAAGACCAGCTGCCTTGCAACGCGACCGAGGATTCCGAAATACGTCGCCAGCGACACGCGCAGCACGATTGCCGCCGCCACCGTCGCGAGCGCACAGGCGCTGCCGGCCGCTGCGAGCCAGTTGAACGTGAAGCGGGCCGCGTAAGGCGACGGAGTGGCCACGATCGGCAGTCCGCGCTGGATCTGGTTGTGCAGTCCCGGCCAGTCGAACACGATATTCGTCGTTTCCAGGATGGCCTTCGATCCCGGGTAGCCCCAGATCAGCACGAACAGCACCAGGAACAGATACGGCGACCATGCCAGCAGCGTGCGCCCGAAGCCGTGCGACATCGGCGCATAGGCAACCTCCTGATGCTCACCGGGCATCACAAAGACGTCCTTCGGCTGCCAGAACTTGAACAGCACGACGAGGCCGGTCATCGCCGCAAGGGCCGCGAGGATGTCAACGAGCTGGGGCCCCACGAAGTTCGAGACCAGGAACTGGACGCCCGCAAAACATCCACCGCAGACCAGCGCGGCGGGCAGCACGCCCTTGAGGCCGCGATAGCCTCCCATCACCAGAACGAGGTACGCCGGAATCAGCAGTGACACCGGGGCGCAGATCCGGCCCACCCAGGCGCTGAGCTCGAGCTCCGACAGGCCTGTGGTGCCTGCAAGGGTCACGATCGGCACGCCGATCGAGCCGAATGCCACCGGCGCCGTATTCGCCAGCAGGCAGATTCCCGCCGCGAAGAACGGCGAAAATCCGAGCCCCGTCAGCATCGCGGCCGCAACCGCAACGGGAGTGCCGAAGCCCGCGGCACCTTCGATGAACGCGCCGAAGGCAAAGGCGATCAGCATGGCCTGCAGTCGCCTGTCTTTCGTGAGGCCGCCGATCGAGTCCTTGATGATCGCGAAGTTGCCGGTCTCTTCCGTGAGGCGATAAAGGACCACGGCCCAGTACACGATCCAGCCAATGGGCAGCAGGCCGAAGGCGGCGCCCATGGTGGCAGAACGGGCAGCGAGTCCCACGGGCATGTGGTAGATACCGATCGCGATCGCGAGCGCCGCGGCGAGTCCGGCAAGTCCTGCAATCCACGCAGGCTTTCGAAAGATGCCAATCAGCAGCAGCGGCACGAGGATCGGCACGGCTGCCGCGGCGGTGGACCAACCGAGGCTGTCCAACAGGGGATGATAGTTCTGCTGCCACATATTCTTCTCTTTGTGTGCCAGTGGACGCTGCGCGCCATGATGACGCGCCTCCAGCCGAATGTCACCGGGGTATTGCCGGGGAAGGATGGACAACCTGCGCATCCTGCGGACAGACTCGGGTGAAGCGGGCGATACAAGCCGTATGCAAGGGGTGGGTTATGCGGAGCTTTGAAATGCGCGTGCTTGGGTGGTCGATGGTGGCGCTGCTGGCATTGCTCGGCACGGGCGCACCGGCAATGGCGGCTGACGCCACCGGAGTTGCCTCGCTCGTCCAGCGGGCCGAGCGCGCGCTGGATCTCAAGGAGATCGAGCGGCTGCAGCGCAGCTACGGGTACTACATCGATCAGTCCGACTGGGACAACGTGGTCGACCTGCTCACCGACGACGCCACGGCCGAGTACGCCGTATCGGGTGTGTACGTGGGCAAGCCATCCATCCGCGCGCTGCTCTATTCAATCGGCTATGGCGAGCGTGGCCTGCGCCCGCGCCAGCTGCGTGAACACACGCAGTTGCAGCCGGTCATCACGCTTTCGGCCGACGGCAGGACCGCACGTGCCAGGTGGCGCGCAATCGTGCTGCTGGGCCAGTTCGAGGAATACGGCCGCTGGCAGGTCGGCCCTTACGAGAACGAATACCGCAAGGAGAACGGCCGCTGGAAGATCAGTGCCCTGCACTGGTATGAGACTTTCACCGTCCCCTTCAAAGGCGGTTGGAAGGGCAACATGACGGCCACCAACGTGGCTGATCGCAAGATCCCCACGCCGGATCGGCCTTCGACGTTCTCCTATCAGCCATGGCCTGTGGTGCACATGCCGCCATACGGGTTCACGCACCCCGTCCACGATGCGGCGCACTCGGCTTCTGCGGTTCCGGCAAGCGCGGTCGTTACGGACAAGACATCGCCGCGCGACCTTGGACGATTGCAGCAACTGGTCACGCGGCTGGAGGACGAGCAGGAGATCGAGATCCTGCAGCGCACCTATGGCTACTACGTGGACAAGAACCTGTGGACCGAGATTCCGCAGCTGTTCGCCGAAGACGGCACGCTCGAGATCGGCGGGCGCGGCATATTCGTCGGTCGCAAGCGCGTGCAGCAGTATCTGGAGTGGCTGGGATTTCCGGTGCAGGGCCGGTTGTATGACCACACGCAGATGCAGCCGGTCATCCATGTGTCGCCCGATGGCCAGCAGGCCAAGGGACGCTGGCGCGCGCTGATCTACGGCGGTGATTACGGCAGCGTCAGCATGTTCGGCGACGCCATCTACGAAAACGAGTACCGCAAGGTGAACGGCAAGTGGATGATCGCGAAGCTCCATGCCTGGTTCGTGTTCTATACGGAGCTGGAAAAGGGCTGGGGCGTGCGGGCGTGGCCGAACTCCCGGCCAGAGAGCACCTTGCCGCCCGATCTGCCCCCGACACTTGTGTACGACATGTATCCCGGCAAGATCACGGCGCCGTTGCACTACGAGAACCCGGTTACCGGGAAGAGTGTCTACCCGCTTTCGACGGCCGCGCCACCGCCCGCCACGGTTTCTGCTGCGCAACTCGCGTCGCGCCTGGCGCGCCTCGAAGACGCGCGGGCCATCGAGTACCTGCACAACGCCTACGGCTACTACGTGGATCGCTGGCAATGGGATGAAGCCGCCGACCTGTTCGCCGACAACGGCAGCATCGAAATCGCGCAGCGCGGTGTATACGAAGGAAAGGCGCATGTGCGGCAGTTCCTCGATCTGTTTGGTGCGAAAGGACTGCATCAGGGAGAAGTATTCGACCATGCGCAGTACCAGCCAGTGGTGCACGTGGCGCCTGATGGGCTCACCGCCAAAGCGCGGGTGCGCGAGTTGAGCATGGAAGGCAAGCATGGCGTCGACGCCACGATTGGCGGCGGCATCTACGAGAATGAATACGTAAAGCAGGATGGCGTCTGGAAGATCAGCCGGCTGCATTTCTACACGACTTTCGTCGCCGACCTGGAACGTGGCTGGGCCGGCGGGCCGCGCCCCGCCGCGGGACCCTCGACGCAGTTGCCACCGGACCGGCCACCCACAGTCCGGTATCAGTCGTACCCGCTGTACACCCAGCACCCGATCCACTACCCGAATCCTGTCACCGGATTGCCCGTAAAGATCATCGGCGTGCAGGAAGGGCGGCAGACTGAGCCGCTCGTCGGATTCGACGAGCGCAAGAAATAACGGCCGCAAAAAAAAGCAGGCCGCGGACCTGGTGGTCACGCGGCCTGCCCGTTGCAGGACGGAGTGCTTCCCTTTAGAGAGTGAGCTGCACCGACAGGTAGTAGCGACGACCCAGCACGTCGTAATACTGGGTGTTGGTGGCGCCCACCGCGGCCGTCTGGCCGGGGTTGACTCCTACCCGCGGGGGTTCACGATTGGTCACGTTGTCGATGCCGCCGCGCAGCTCGATCTGCTTGCTGATCTCATAGCTGCCAAAGGCATCGAGCAGACCGTATGCGCCCACGGGGCGGACCGTCGTGGCTTTGTTGGTGGCATAGGCTGCATCCTCTATTCCTGGCAGGAATCGATGCCGGACACCAGCGCTCCATGCGCCCTGCGAATAGTTCAGCGTGGTCAGGATGCGGTAGTCGTACTGACCACCCGCGCGGAACGTGCCCGTGCTCTCGATGAAGGGATCCGCCGGGCTCACCTGGTCCCGGTAGTAGTCCAGGAAGTTCACCACGGTATTGACGTTCATGCGGCCCGCAAGCACCGGGAAGGCCCAGTTGAACTGCACGTCGATACCCGAAGTCTCGAGGCCGCCAAGGTTCGAGTACGGCGTATCGACCGTCGCCCGGTAGCCATCCGAGTCACGCGAGATGAGCTTGCAGTAGTCATTGTTCACGTCACGCGTAGGATTGCTGCCATCCACGTTGAAGCATTTCTGGTAGACGCTGAGGGCATTGGTGGGCGCGATGGCATCCTTGATGGCCACCTTGTACCAGTCGACGGCCAGCGTTGCATTCGAGAAGATGCCTTCGAACGGCGACTTGAACACCACGCCCAGGGTCCAGGTCTTTGCCTCCTCGTTGCGCAACGCCGGATTGCCGGTGATGTTTGCCAGCTCCAACGGGAACAGCGTAGGGAACGGACCGACGATGTTGTTGGGGTACGCGGGCAGTGTGTGCCAGGGCGACTGGTTGACGTCGCCGCGGGACCGGTTGATCAGCGCACTGCACAGCGCAATGGCCTGCGCACGAGTCGTCGTGTTGTTCGGCGTGTTACCCCAGTTGTTCTGCGTATTGGCAAGGCAGGGGTCGCCGCCCGGGAAGCCGACGACACTGGTCGTTGCACCCGTGAACAGCTCCGCGACGTTCGGTGCACGGTTGGCCAGCTGGTAACCGCCACGAATACGCATGGCATCCACGACCGTCCAGTCGACCAGGCCCTTGTAGGTCCAGATCTTGCCGGCGGTGTTGTAACTTGACCAGCGGCCTCCCAGTTCCAGATTGAACTTCTGGATGCCCGGAATATCCTTCAGCAGCGGCACCAGCAGTTCGCCGTACAGTTCCTTCACATTGGTCGAGCCCTGGGTCTTGCTCGTGGGGAAGAGGCCAATGGGGTAATTGGTGGAGGCCCGGGTCAGCTGATCGTCCGGCCGCCACCGGTAGGTGTTTTCGCGCCAGCTCGCACCCCAGGCGGAACCGATCGTGCCAGCCGGAAGGCTGAACAGGTCACCGGTCACATCCACTTCAGCGATGTTCTGCTTGGTCTCGGTCAGATGCTTCATGTTGCCCGAGATGGCATCGACGCAGTTCTGCGACGGCGTGAAATACGAGACGATCGGCAGGCCGGTGGTGCACTTCAATTCAAAAAACAGCGGCGGGCCGGAACCCTGACTCAGGTTCCTGCCGAAATTCGGTGCCGCGGCCACCTTCTGGTAGTTCTGCAGGCCCGGGAAGCCGGTCATTTCGGTCAGCAGCGATGTCTTGCCGTGGGAGATGTAGGCCTCGTAATTCCAGTCGGAATTCAAGATGTCGCCCTTGAGGCCGGTCAGCACCTGATAGGTGTCGGTGTTGTTGCGCGTGGAACGCGGGCCAGCGAAGTCCATGGTGCGCGCCACCGTGTAATTTGCCGTCGGATTCGGGCGCGACGCCAGCAGTGTGGCCAATCCTGCAGGGAGCGCGCGGCCATCCACTGGAATGGACACCGCCCACTGGGAAAGTGCCGGCGCGAAGTTCAGGATCGTATCCACCCGCATGCTGGACACGTTCGCCTGCATGAAGACGCTGGTCTTTTCCGTCAGGTCGTAATGGGCATTGCCGAAGATCGAGTAGCGCGACAGCGGCGTCGTGATGATGGTGTTTAGGTTGTTGGCAGTAATCAGGCCCGGATTGGCCGTACCGGAACCCTGGCGCTTGAACTGGTCGTCCAGCGGACCTGAGTAGCCCACGCCCCTGTTGGCGGCGGAGTTCAGGAACAGCGTGCCGTTCGGATTGATGAAAACGCCTTCGCCCGCCGTCGCCGTCCCCAGCCCGACAGCCGTATAGGCCGCGCCGGTGGGCCGATTGCTGGCCGCGAACTGGATATTGCTGTTGGGAATGCCTTCGCCACCCGGCGTGTTTGGATCCCGCCAGCCTTCCACGTAGAACTTGCGGTCGCCGGCCATCAGCGCCGAGCGTTTGGTCCAAGCCAGGCCGAGCATGGCGTTGCCCTTGCCGTCGCCGAAATTGCCACCCAGCAGCGCGCTGATGGTGGACTCCTGACCGCCGCCTTCCTCGGTCAGGCTGGTCTGTCCGGTCAGGCTCAGGCCCTGGAAATTGCGCTTCATCTTGAAGTTGGTCACGCCGCCCATGGCATCCGCACCATAGGTAGCCGAAGCGCCACCGCTGATGATCTCGACACTTTCGATGGCAGCCGAAGGAATGGAATTGATGTCCACGACGAGCGATGCATTGGCAGGCTGTGGGCGCCGACCGTCGATCAGCACCAGGTTGCGGTTGGCGCCGAGGCCACGCAGGTTCAGGGTGACGATGCCGGGGTTGTTGAAGGCGCTGGGCTGCACGTCACCCGAGCTGAACATGGTCTGCGAAGGTACGAACTGCGGCAGCTGGTTCAACGCCTTCTCAACCGCCACGCTGCCGTTCTGTTCGAAGATCTCGCCGCCGACCGTGACGACCGGGCTGGCAGACTCGAAGTCGCGGCGCACGATGCGCGAGCCGGTGACGGTCACCTCGGCGAGTTCGCCATCTGCCGCTTCGGCGGACCACGCCGGTGAACATACGGCAGTGCTGCCGAGGATGGCGGCCACAGCCGCGCCAACGGAAATGTGCTGTAACGATTTCTGCTTCATGGAAGTCCCCTGGGTAACGTCTGAGACCAAAAAACACACACGCTTGGAACAAGACGGGAGTCCCGCTCGCAGGGGAAGGCCGGACCATGACTGTCATGGCATGGAAGCGCCGCCTGCACTCGACAATGGCGGCCGCGAAGACCCAGATTTTCCCCGTTCCAGTCCGCAGCTTTTCTAGGAAGCTGGCCGGCTGAATGAGTTCAGCACAGAAGCGACGCTCCGCGCAAGGAGCGGTCGCGCCACCGCCCTAGTGATTGAGGAGGTTGGCCGGCGAATACTGATCCGTCAGCACGCGCGCCTTGGTATCCCAGTCAGCCGTGCTGTTGAACATCGGCAGTACCGCCTGCGCATCGACACCATAACTGCGCAGGGCCAGTTCGTATTCAAGCGCCTTCGCGCGCAACTGCGCGTCGCTCGGCAGCCCCGCCGGTCGCGCCACGACCACGCGGTTGGCAGCCTTCAGGTTGTAGAACTTGCCGAACACGGCGGCATAGGTCGCCGACTCGTGGTCATAAAGCTTGCTCGACGAGAACGTGTTGCCGACCAGCACGCCCGTCGGCGACAGCAGCGATTTCACCTCGGTCAGGAACTCGCGCGTAAGCAGGTGCTCCGGGATGTATTCGTGATCGAAGGCGTCAAGCAGGATGGCGTCATACTTCACGCCCTCGCGCAACGCGCGTTTCACATACACGCGTCCATCGACCTCGACCACCTTCATCTTCGGCCCATCCTTGAAGCCGAAGAACTGTTTCGCCACACGCGTGACGGCAGGATCGATCTCGACCACGTCGATCTGCGCTTCGGGCAGCAGCTCGCGGAGTGCAGTGGGAATGGAGCCGCCGCCCAGCCCGATGATGAGCACCCGCTTGGGCGCGCCGCCCATGAACAGCGTGCCGCCCATCATCATGCGCGTGTAGTTGAGCGCGAACCGGCGCGGATCCGCCAGGTTGATGCAGGACTGCCGGCCGATGCGGCACTGGCGCGTGAAACACATGCAGCGTTCGCCGTCTTCCTCGTATACCAGCACTTCGCGGTACATCGAGCGTTCGGAATGCACCATCTTCTGCGCCGGTGCGGCCGCGGCGCTGAATAACAATGAAGCGGCCAGGATTGCGTAACCGTATTTCATTCCCTTCTTCCCTGCATCAGGCCGGCGAGCACCGCCAGCACGGCTGAAATGGCGATCAACGAGATGATGATCGCGTTTACCTCAAACCACAGCACCAGATAGAACGAGGTGAGGATGGTGCCGGTGGCGCTGCCAAACGTGGAAACGAAATACAGCTGTCCGGCACGCCGGCCCGACGATTCCTCTGAATCCACCAGCAAGCGCACGCAGTACGGCGACACCATGCCCGAAAAGAACGTCGGCACGAAGAACAGCAGTGCGGCCGCGGCCAGCGAACCGAAGCGCGGATCGGGAATCGCGATCGCCAGATTTTCCAGTGTGATGCCAGACAGCGGCAACACCGGCAGCGTGGTGAGAGCCGCCGCGGCCAGCAGCAGCCCCAGCTTGGCCAGGCTGGGCTGGTGCTGCGAATAGCGCCCTCCGGCAAGGTATCCCAGCGACAGCGCCAGCATGAAGATCGTGATCAACGCGCCCCATACGTAGATGCTGCTGCCGAAATTCGGCGCCAGCAGCCTGCCACCCAGCAGTTCGACGCCCATGACGAAGAATCCCGACCACAACGCGATCAGGTAACAGACCGCAACGGCACGGCCGGACAGCATGCGCGTGGCCTTCATGGTTGCAGCCGCGTGCTGGACCACACGCCCGCAACGGGCGCGGCACTGCTGGAGACAGCCAGTTCGCGCGTCCATTGCGCCCGGTCGTGCAGGCGCGAGGCGCCCTCAACCCACAGTTCCACGGTGTCCACCAGCATCACGTATCCGCCCCAGTTGGCAGGCCGTGGCACTGCGGTCCCGTCGGGAAATCGGGCGCGGACAGTGTCTAGTTGCGCGCGCAGCGCCGCCGTCGACGCAATTGGCCGACTCTGCGCGCTGGCATGTGCACCGAGCTGACTGTCGCGGTGCCGTGACGCGAAATAGCCGTCGCTGTCCGCTGCGTCGGCCTTCACGGCGATGCCCTCGATGCGCACCTGTCGATGCAGGTGATCCCAGTGGAACAGCAGTGCGGCGCGCGGGTTCTCGGCCAGTTCCCGCCCTTTGCGCGAATCGTAATTGCTGACGAAACGCACCAGCCCGCTCGCGGCATCGATTTCCTTGCAAAGCACGATCCGTGCTGCCGGCCGGCCGGCTGCGCTCGTGGCCAGCACCATGGCATTGGGGTTTGGCTGGTCCTTGCGGCGGATGGCTTCGGCAAGCCAGGCCGCTGCAAGGCCCAGCGGTTCAGCAGGCAAAGGTTCGGGAAGTGTCTGTTCAGGTACCATGCTGCAAAGTCTACCTGCATAACGGTTTGTGGAACGCATGACTCTAGAACAACTGCGCCAGCAGCTCGATCAGCTGGATGGCGAGCTGATGACGCTGATCGCCAAACGTCAATCGATTGCCCGTGAAGTAGCGGCTGCGAAGCGCGCCACCGGTTATCCCACCCGCGATTACGAGCGTGAACGCGAGGTCATCCTCGGCGTGCGCCAGCGCGCGGAGCGACTGGGTCTGCCAGGCGACCTCGCGGAAAGCATTCAGCGGCTGCTCATCCGTTCTTCGCTGACCACGCAGGAGCAGGTCAGTGTCGCCACGCACGCCGCGGGCAGTGGTCGCCGTGCGCTGGTCATCGGCGGCGCCGGCAAGATGGGCGCCTGGTTTGCGCGGTTCCTCACCTCGCAGGGCTTTGAGGTACAGGTGGCCGATCCGTCTGCAGCAGGGTCCGGTGTTGCCGCCGTGGCGGATTGGCGCACGCTTGCCGACCTCGACGTGTTTGATTTCATCGTGGTGGCCACGCCGCTGGGCGCCAGCACCACCATCCTCAACGAACTCGCGTTGCGCCGTCCCGCAGGCACGGTGTTCGATCTCGGCTCACTCAAGTCCCCCATACGCGGCGGCCTGAATGCGCTCAAGGCGGCAGGCGTCAACGTCACTTCACTGCATCCCATGTTCGGACC
>JBDSGY010000125.1:0-4879 GCA_039918755.1 Steroidobacteraceae bacterium | reverse complement strand
GTACTGCGCAGCGCCCTCGCCTCGCTCGATCTTGCGGATCCCGACGCCGCCGTGCGCCTGTCTGCCGTCCAGGAGCTGATGCGCACCATCGATGCGGAAAGCACCGAAATGCTGCGCTCCCGCCTCGACAAGGAAAAGGATGACGACGTCCGCGCCCAGATCCTGGCCGCCGTCGCCATCAATGACCTGGGCGATGCCAGTGCCGACACGCGACTGTCCGCCATCGGGTCGCTCAAGGGAAACCTCAATTCGGAAGTATTCAATCGCCTCACGGCACTGGTTACGCCTGCCGAAGACGGAAGCTTCAGCGAGCCGGACGCCCGTGTCCGCGCTGCGGCCACCGACACCCTGCGGTCCATCAACCGGTGGCGCAGCTTCTACGGGGTCATCGAGACCATGTTCTTCGGACTGTCGCTGGGTTCGGTGCTGATGCTGGCCGGCATCGGGCTTGCCATCACCTTTGGCGTCATGGGCGTCATCAACATGGCGCATGGCGAGCTGATGATGATCGGTGCCTACTGCGTGTATGTCGTGCAGCAGCTGCTGCCGAACAACATCGGCAGTTCGATCCTCATTTCCATTCCCGTGGCTTTCGTCGTGGCAGGCCTGGTCGGCGTGCTGATCGAGCGCGGCATCGTCCGCTTCCTGTACGGACGACCGCTGGAAACCCTGCTGGCGACGTTCGGTGTCAGCCTGATCCTGCAGCAGCTGGTGCGCGACATCTTCAGTCCGAACAATCGCCCCGTGGAAACGCCTTCGTGGATGGCAGGCTCGCTGAAGTTCAATGACGTGCTTTCGCTCACCTATTCGCGTCTCTATATCGTGCTGTTCGCAGCCATCGTGTTCGTGCTCCTGCTGCTGGTGCTGAAGCGCACGCGACTGGGGCTGCACGTGCGAGCCGTATCACAGAACCGGGCGATGGCACGCGCCATGGGTATCCGCACCGATCTCGTCGATGCGATGACCTTCGGACTTGGTTCCGGGATCGAAGGTGTGGCAGGAGTTGCGCTCAGCCAGCTCACCAATGTCGGTCCCAACCTGGGACAGAACTACATCGTGGACTCGTTCATGGTGGTGGTATTCGGTGGAGTGGGAAGCCTGTGGGGCACGCAGATCAGCGGCCTGTCGCTGGGGGTGGCCAACAAGCTGCTTGAACCGGCTGCAGGGGCGGTACTGGCAAAGATCCTCGTGCTGATCGCACTGATCCTCTTCATTCAGAGACGACCGCGCGGATTGTTTCCGCAGCGCGGCCGTGCGGCGGAAGGCTGATGAACACGTCCTCTGTGCTCTTTCCGCGTCTGCTCAGGGCAGATCGGCCCGGCACGATCTTCCTCGCAATCCTGATCGTCGTTGCGATCGTCGTGCCCGTGCTGCACCTCGCGGTACCGGAATCCTCCTCACTGCACATGTCCACGTACGCGGTGACGCTCATCGGCAAATACCTCACGTACGCGTTGCTGGCGCTATCGGTGGACCTGGTCTGGGGTTTTTGCGGCATCCTGAGCCTGGGTCACGCGGCCTTCTTCGCCCTGGGCGGCTACGCCATGGGCATGTACCTGATGCGCCAGATCGGCACGCGGGGCGTGTACGGAGATCCGGTCCTGCCGGATTTCATGGTGTTCCTGAATTACAAGGAGCTGCCCTGGTTCTGGCAGGGCTTCGACATGTTCTGGTTCGCTGCCGCCATGATGATCCTGGCTCCGGGGATCCTGGCGCTGGTCTTCGGCTGGTTCGCATTCCGGTCGCGCGTTACCGGTGTCTATCTCTCGATCATCACCCAGGCGATGACATACGCACTGATGCTGGCCTTCTTCCGCAACGACATGGGGTTCGGCGGGAACAATGGCTTTACAGACTTCAAGGACCTGCTCGGCTTCAACCTCGGCAGTCCCAAGGTGCGCATCTGCCTGTTCGTCACCACCGCTGTCGCGCTGGGCGTGGGCTACCTGCTGTGCCGATGGATAGTGTCCTCGCGCGCTGGACGGGTGGTCACGGCCATCCGTGATGCGGAGAGCCGCACACGCTTCATCGGCTACCGGGTTGAATCCTACAAATTGTGGGTGTTCGTATTCTCCGCGGTGCTCGCCGGCATTGCCGGCGCACTGTATGTGCCGCAGGTGGGCATCATCAATCCCGGTGAGTTTTCGCCCATCAACTCGATCGAGGTCGTGATCTGGGTGGCGATCGGAGGCCGCGGCACCCTGTATGGCGCCATCGCGGGTGCGATCATCGTCAACTATGCGAAGACGTGGTTTACCACCGCCCTGCCCAGCGCATGGCTGTATCTGCTCGGTGCGCTGTTCATCGGCACCACGCTGCTCTTGCCGACAGGCCTTGCCGGGCTGCTCAGCAGCCTCAAGGCCCGACGGGGCGCGGCATGAACGCGCGACTGGCACTGCAGAAGCTGGCGGGTCGCTCGCGCAGCACCAATCCCCCACCGCGACACGGCCCGATGCTGGAAGGCAATGCGCTGGAACGCGGTCCCGACGCATCGCATGGGCTGATCCTGTACCTCGAGGACCTGACCGTTTCGTTCGACGGGTTCCGCGCCCTCAATGCGCTGACCATGTATGTGGAGGCCGGCGAGCTTCGCTGCATCATCGGTCCGAATGGCGCCGGCAAGACCACCATGATGGATGTCATCACCGGCAAGACCCGGCCTGACCATGGCTCGGCATGGTTTGGCCAGTCGCTCGACCTGCTCGGCCTGACGGAGCCCGAGATCGCGCAGGCCGGCATTGGACGCAAATTCCAGAAGCCCACGGTCTTCGAGCGCCACACCGCCTTCGAGAACCTGGAACTCTCACTCGCGGGCAACCGCGCCGTCTGGGCGAATCTGGTTGCGAAGCTTTCCAGCGACCAACGGGATCGCATCGCGGGCGTGCTCGCCCAGATCGGCCTCACCGCCTCGGCCGATACGCCGGCCGGCGCGCTGTCGCACGGGCAGAAGCAGTGGCTCGAGATCGGCATGCTGCTGATGCAGAGCCCGCGCCTGCTGCTGGTGGATGAGCCCGTGGCCGGGATGACCCCGCAGGAAGTGGAGCGCACTGCCGAGCTGCTGGTGTCGCTGGCGGGCGAGCACTCGGTCATCGTCGTGGAGCACGACATGGAGTTTGTCCGCGGCATCGCGCGTCGCGTCACGGTCCTGCACCAGGGCAGCGTGCTGGCCGAAGGCAGCATGGACGAAGTGCAGAACCATCCCAAAGTCATCGAAGTGTACCTGGGCGAGTCATGATCGAGATCACGGGTCTGAACCAGTACTACGGCGGCAGCCACATCCTGTGGGACGTGGCGATGTCGGTCCCTTCCGGCTCGTGCACGGTGCTGATGGGCCGCAACGGCATGGGCAAGACCACGCTGCTGCGCTGTCTCATGGGCCTGACACCCATCACCAGCGGCAGCATCACCTGTGGCGGTGAGGTCCTCACCGCGGCCTCCGCCACGCGCCGTGCGCGCATCGGCATTGGCTATGTGCCGCAGGGCCGCGAGATCTTCTCGCAGCTTACCGTCGAGGAGAACCTGCGCACCGGCCTCGCTGCCCGTCCAGACGGGCGCAAGGACATACCGGAAGAGATCTACCAGATGTTTCCCGTCCTGAAGAGCATGTCCAGGCGCCGTGGTGGCGATCTCTCCGGCGGCCAGCAACAACAGCTGGCCATTGGCCGCGCGCTGGTCATCGATCCGAAGGTGCTGATCCTCGACGAGCCCACCGAGGGCATCCAGCCGAACATCGTGCGCGAGATCGGCGATGTGATCGTGCGGCTGAACAAGGAAAAAGGCATGACCGTGCTTTTGGTGGAGCAGAAGCTGCCCTTCGCGCGGCGCATCGGCACCGACCTGCGCATCCTCGACAAGGGCCGGCTGGTCGTGTCGGGCACCATCGCCGATTTGACGGATGAGGTGGTACATGATCACCTCACGGTATGAGGCCGGCACACAGCTCCTGGAAAGCACGACTGGAACTTGGATTTCGTGCCTCGGCCGGCAGGACGATACTCGCGCACCGGCGGCACGTGGGTCCGCTGGTGGTGCAACGCCCCTTCTATCCGGAAGGCGGCATCTGCCATGTGTATCTGCTGCATCCGCCGGGTGGCATCGTGGGTGGCGACACCGTCGAATTGCAGGTGCAGGCGGATGCAGACTCGCATGCGCTGATCACCACCCCGGCCGCCACGAAGTTCTATCGCGCAGGCCCGCACCCGCACTCAGTGCTGCAGCAACATCTGCGCGTGCAGGACGCCACGCTGGAATGGCTGCCACAGGAAACCATCGTCTTCGACGGCGCGCGTGCGCGCAGTTGCACGCGGGTGGATCTCGGCGGCGATTCCCGCTTCATCGGTTGGGAGATCTTCTGCCTCGGACGTCCTGCCGTGCAGGAGCGGTTCACTACCGGCGAACTGCACCAGGATTTTCTGCTGTACCACGATGGACAGCCATTGCTGCTCGACCGCCTGCGACTCAACGGCGATTCCGCTGCGCTGGCCAGCGGCTGGGGGCTGTCCGAGGCGCAGGCAATGGGCACCCTGCTGATGTATCCGGCCTCGGTCGCGGATCTCGCCGCGCTGCGTGCCGTGCAGGTGGACGGCGTGCGCTGCGCGTTGACACGCGTCGGTGGCGTTTTACACTGCCGGGCGCTTGGCACGCAGGGAGAAGCCATCCGCCGGCTGTTCACCGAATTATGGCTGCAGCTGCGTCACGCATTGCTCGGTCATGTGGCACTCGCGCCGCGCATCTGGGCCACCTGAACCGGATGGGCACATGGAACTGACCCCACGCGAGAAAGACAAATTGCTGCTGTTCACTGCTGCCCTGCTCGCCGAGCGCCGCAAGGCACGGGGCCTGAAGCTGAACTATCCGGAAGCGGTCGCCTACATCAGTG
>JBDSGY010000124.1:0-4094 GCA_039918755.1 Steroidobacteraceae bacterium | reverse complement strand
TGGTGCTCGATCGCGCGATGCCGGCGGACGAGGCACGGACGGCGTCGTCGGCTACCGCGCCGGTGCTGCCAGCCTTCGGTCGCCCGGCGCTCGCCGATGCGGCGGATCCTGAGCTCATTGCGCTGTTTCTCGAGGAAGCGCGGGAAGAACTGGCGAAGATCGCCCACCATCTGCCTGCGTGGGATCAGGATCCAACCCAGGAAGAATCGCTGATCGCCTCGCGGCGCGCGTTCCATACCCTCAAGGGCAGTGGTCGCGTGGTTGGCGCCACGGCGCTGGCCGAGTTCGCATGGTCGGTGGAAAACCTGCTGAACCGCCTGCTCGACAAGACACTCACCCGTTCGCCACCCATCCTGCAGACCTTGCGTGAAGCCGTGTCGGTGCTGCCGCAACTCATCGACCATCTGGAGCACGGCGTCCCGCCGGTGGCCGATATCCAGGGCCTCTCGGCGCGCGCGCACGCACTGGCTGCCGGCAAGACCCCGGACGCGGTGGCAAGTCCTGCCTCCACGATGATCTCCACGCTGCCTGCGGAGCCCGCGCAGCAGGAGATGTCCGAAAACGACCCTTCACTGCGCGACATCTATGCGCGTGAAACCGACAGCCACGTTGCCATGGTGCGCAGCTGGCTCGCCAAGGTGCGCGGTTCGCCCGGTCCGCATGAATTGCCTGAGCCGGTATATCGCGCGTGTCACACGCTTTCCGGCAGTTCGAAAATGGCCGAGGCACGGCATGGCATCCGCCTTGCGGAGCCGCTGAACCACTGGCTGCGCAAGGCCTACGACGGTGGCGTGGGTCTGCTGGCCGACGAACTGGAACTGATCGACGGCTGCATGACGGCGATGGAAAGCGTCAGCCGCAATCTCGACGAGAACACCCGCTATTTCTCGACGCACGACGCCCTGCTGCAGGGGATCGCGCAGGCCGAGCAGCAGATTGAACGGCGCATCAGTGCCGCAGCCAGCAGCAAGACCGGCAACAACGAAATGGGCAGCGTGGAACAGGCTGCGGCGCCCGTTTCGGCTGCGCCGCCTGAACCGGCATATGAAGCGGAACCTGAAGCCGGCGACGGGGCCTACGATCCGGAAATCGCCTCGATCTTCAGTGAAGAAGCCACGGAACTGATGGAGGAATCGCAGTCCTCTTTCCAGGGCATCAGCCTGGTCGAGCCACGGAGTGAAGAGTTTGCCGCGCTGAAGCGGCCATTGCACACGTTGAAAGGTGGCGCGCGCATGGCCGGTGTCACGGCGATGGGCGATCTGGCGCATGAGCTGGAATCGCTGATCATCGGCATCGAACTTGGCAACGTGCCGCCGAGCAGCCAGGCGCGCGAGGCCGTGCAGCGCTCACTCGACGAGCTGGGGCATATGCGCGATCTGCTGGCCCAGAGCCGGCCCATCCCGGCGGCCCGCGCGTTGCTCGCCCAGGTGCGTCAGCTCATGGGTGGCAGTGCCGGGCCGGAAGTGTTCGAGAGCGCAGCGCCGTCTTACCAGACGCAAGCGCCGGAAGCGGTCGCACCTGAAACGCCCGCGGAGGCAGCGCCAGTCTCCAATGTCTTCGAGCTGCCGCGACCCGCGGAGTCGTTCGGGCCCGCGCCCCTCAACGAGCCTGATTTTCCTGTGGTGCAGGACGAGGCGCCGCCGCCTCCCGCGCCAGTCACGTTTGCGCCGCCCGAGCGGCCGCCTGCCTTTGCACGCCTGCTGGCCGCTGCCGCCGTGCCCCCGGGCCGTGAACCGGTACTGCCTCCGGAGCGGGCCGAAATGGCGCGCGTCGATGCGGAGCTGCTCAACCAGCTGCTCAATCAGGCCGGCGAGGTCAGCATTGCGCGTTCGCGTGTCGAGCAGCAGCTTGGGTCGGTGGAATTCAACCTGGCGGAGCTGTCACGCACGGTCACGCGCCTGAAGGAACAGCTCAGCAAGCTTGAGATCGAAACCGAAGCGCAGATCCTGCATCGGCATGAGACCGAGACCGGCCCACGCGCCGAGTTCGATCCGCTGGAACTCGATCGCTATTCGTCGATCCAGCAGTTCTCGCGCGCGCTGGCGGAAACGGCCAGCGACGTCGCCAGCATTCAGACACTGCTGGAATCACTGACCGGCGAAACGCAGAACCTGCTGCAGCAACAGGGCCGCACCATCACCGAGATGCAGAACGGCCTGATGCGCACGCGCATGGTGTCGTTCCAGCGGCATGTGCAGCGCCTCTCGCGCATCGTGCGCCAGGCTGCATCGGACACCGGCAAGCAGGCCGAGCTGCTGGTGGAGGGCGCCTCGGGCGAGCTCGACCGCCAGGTGCTCGAACGCATGTTGCCGCCGTTCGAGCATCTGCTGCGCAATGCCGTGGTTCACGGCATCGAATCGCCCGAGCAGCGCCTGGCTGCGGGCAAGCCTGCCAGCGGCCAGATCTCGCTTACCCTGCGGCGCGAAGGTGCCGAGGTGATCGTCGAGGTGGGCGACGACGGCGCGGGCATGAACATCGGCGCGATCCGCAACAAGGCGGTGGCGCTGGGCCTGATCCGCTCCGACCAGGCGCTCACTGATGAAGAGGCCATGCAGCTCATCCTCGAGCCGGGTTTCTCCACGGCCGAGAATCTCACCCAGGCCGCGGGCCGCGGCGTGGGCATGGACGTGGTGGCCACCGAGGTGAAGAAGCTCGGCGGCGCGCTGCACATGGAGAGCACGCCTGGCCAGGGCTCGCGCTTCACCATCCGCCTGCCGTTCACGCTGGCGGTGAGCCACGCGCTGATCGTGCGCATCGGCGACGAGTATTACGCGCTGCCGCTCCCCACCGTCGAAGGCGTGGTGCGCATTCCGCGGGAGGAGATCCAGCACCACATGCTGAGCGACGTGCCGTCCTATGTGTACGGCGGCCACAAATACCGCTTCCAGCATCTGGGCAGCTTCGTGGGCATGGAAGCCGGCCCGCTGCCCGAACAGGAGCCGACACTGCCCGTTGTGCTGGTGCGTGCGGGCGAGCTGTCCACTGGCCTCGTGGCCGAAGAACTGATCGGCAGCCGCGAGATCGTGGTCAAGCCGGTGGGCCCGCAGATCGCCTCGATCCGCGGTGTTTCCGGCGCCACCATCCTGGGGGACGGCCGGATCGTCGTCATCCTCGATATCGGTGCGCTGGTGCGCGCAGGCTGGCGCGGTCGCGCGCAGGCCTCGGTGCCGCGCGAAAAACTCGATCGCCGCATCGTGGCGCTGGTGGTCGACGATTCCATCACCGTGCGCCGCGTGACGCAGCGCCTGCTCGAACGCAACGGCATGCGCGTGCTGACCGCACGCGACGGCATGGATGCCGTGGCCGTGATGGAAGAAAACGTGCCCGATGTGGTGCTGCTCGATATCGAGATGCCCCGCATGGATGGTTACGAAGTGGCCGCGCATATGCGCGGCGACGACCGGCTGCGCAATGTACCCATCATCATGATCACTTCGCGTGTGGGTGAAAAACACCGCGCGCGCGCGCTGGAGATCGGCGTGGATGACTATCTCGGCAAGCCGTACCAGGAAAGCCAGCTCCTCGAAGCGATCGCACCGCTGGTGGACCGTGGCTCCAACAGCCGGGCCGCGGGCGCCAACTGAAGGAGAGCAGCGTGCAGGATCGTCCGTCTGAAATCTATGGCCTGATGGTGCCGCTCGACAAGGAGCGGCTGCTGGTGCCACGCGGCTGCGTGGCCGAAGTGGTGGGCTACCAGACGCCGCAGGAAATGACCGGCGCGCCGCCATGGCATCTCGGCGTGATCAACTGGAACGGACGCAAGGTGCCGATGGTTTCATTCGAAGGCTGCTGCGGCGATGACGTCGCGCCACCGACGCAGCGTTCACGCGTCGTCGTGCTCAACGCGGTGTCCGAACAGGTGCAGGCGGGCTACATCGCCATCCTGTCGCAGGGCTTCCCGCAGCTGGTGCGCATCAGCCCCGAGTTCGTGAAGCTCGACGCCAATCGCAGCTTCGCCGACGACAGCCCCGTGATCTGCCAGATCCAGCTGCTCGACGAAACGCCGATGGTGCCGGACCTCGATCGTCTCGAGGCCATGGTGGCCAGCGAGACCGTGCAGTTGCCGGGCGAGGGCGCCGATTCCTGAGCGTCAG
>JBDSGY010000123.1:0-9866 GCA_039918755.1 Steroidobacteraceae bacterium | reverse complement strand
CGTCCAGCCAGATGGCCAATGCCACCGTTTCCTCGGTAGGGGCGAGTGAGGCGCAGCCTGCGCGCGAGCCCGCCACCCAAGCCCCGGTGCAGGTGATTGCGGCCGATACCCCGCCGGTCCTCTACGCAACTCCGGTGGACAATTCCGCGCAGCGCATCAGTGGCCCGCTGGCCAGCTTTGTGGTGGCTCACAGTGAAGTTGCATTGGCCGGGCGCCTGCTGCCGCCGTCGGCTGCGATGAACGGCAGTTACGACATCACCCTGGGCACCGTGCCAATGACCGAGGCAGAAATCGGGGTGTATCGCTGAAGATGCGGATCCGATCCGTCAATTTTGCCCTGGCGCTGCTTTGCGCTGCCATGCCTGCTTTGCCAGCGGCATCAGCGGCATCAGCGGATGAGGCGCGCGTCTGGATCAAGCGCATGAGCGAGGCGGTGGTTCAGCGCAACTATGACGGTGTACTGGAACACAGCTGGGCCGGCGGCGGCTCCGAGGCGCTGCGCATCACGCATCGCTGGCGCGATGGCCAGATGTCTGAACGGATCGCCTTCCTCGGTTCAAGCTACGAGATCACCCGCAACGGTACCCAGTACGTGGAAATCGATCGCAGGAAGGGCGTTGCCAAGGCACAGACCCTGACACGCAGCTACGGCTATCTCTCGGCATTCAATGGAATCAGCGCGGATTCCGACAAGTACTACGAGATCCGCAAGGGCGGCGTTCAGCGATTGCAGGGCTACCCTGGCCAGACTCAGATGATCACGGTTGTGCCGCGAGATGACCTCCGGTATGGATATCGATTTTGGCTGGACCAGCAAAGCGCATTGCCGATCATGACCCAGCTCGTCACCGCCAGCGGGCAGGTAATCGACACCACGTTCTTCCAGAGCCTGACATTGCCGGAAACCATAGACGATGAGCTGCTCAAGCCAGCGTTGAGCGCCAAGCAAGCCCAGGCGCTTCACTGGGTAACGACGCCAAAGGTGTCTTCTACCGCGGTCAAGCAAGTGTTCCTGCCCCGTGCGAGTTTATTGCCCCCCGGATTCCGCAAACTCAATATCAATGTGTCCGATGCCAAAGGGATGGCATCGGGTTCGGAGAACCGGTTCATCGTTTCTGATGGTATCAATTGGGTATCGGTGGCAGTTACCGTGGCCGACAAGCCCCAGAACGAAGGTCTGAGGAAGGTGTCAGCCACGGCATTCCTGTACGTGCTGCGGCTGGATGGTCACCACATCAGCGTGGGCGGCGAAGTGCCGCCGGCCACAGTCAAATCGATTGCCGAGGCGGTTCGTCCTGAATAGCCGGACGGGCCTTGTGCTGCTGTCGCGGCCGGATTGCCATCTTTGCGAAGAATTCGCTGCGGAGCTGGCGCAGTTCGGCCGGGAGATGCCGCTACCGGGTGTGGAGCGTGTGGACGTGGACTCCGATCCCGAGCTTCAGCGCCGCTATGGCCTGGATATCCCGGTGCTCCTGCTGGACGGCGTCAAGGTCTGCCAGCACCGGCTGGATCCCGACGAACTGCGACGTCTGCTGCGTCCACGATAAGGCTGGCCTGCCGGTATACTCGCGGGCTTTCCGCCAGCCTCTTGATTCATGCAGCAGATCCGCAATTTCTCGATCATCGCCCACGTTGACCACGGCAAATCCACGCTCGCCGACCGCCTGATCCAGACCTGCGGTGGCCTTGCCGAACGCGAGATGCAGGCCCAGGTGCTCGACAACATGGCGCTGGAGCGCGAGCGCGGCATCACCATCAAGGCACAGAGCGTCACGCTGTTCTACGACTCGCCGGACGGGCAGCGCTACCAGCTCAACCTGATCGACACCCCCGGCCATGTGGACTTCTCCTACGAAGTCTCGCGCAGCCTGGCCGCCTGCGAGGGCGCGCTGCTGGTGGTCGATGCCGCCCAGGGTGTGGAGGCCCAGAGTGTCGCCAACTGCTACACCGCCATCGAGCAGGGTCTCGAAGTCGTTCCTGTGCTGAACAAGATCGACCTGCCTTCCGCTGATCCCGACAAGGTGATCAAGGAGATCGAAGAGATCATCGGCATCGACGCGCAGGACGCAGTGCACGTGTCCGCGAAGACCGGCCAGAACATCGACCTGCTGCTGGAAGAGCTGGTGCGCCGCGTGCCGCCGCCAAAGGGCGACCCTGCTGCACCGCTGCAGGCACTGATCATCGACTCCTGGTTCGACAACTACGTCGGCGTGGTGTCGCTGGTGCGCGTGGTCAATGGCACGCTGCGTGTCGGCGAGAAGATGAAGGTGATGACCACCGGCCGCAGCCACCAGATCGACAAGCTGGGCCGGTTCACGCCCAAGTCGGTGTCGCTGCCCCTGCTGGCGGCCGGCGAAGTGGGTTTCGTCATCGCGGGCATCCGGGAAATCGACGGCGCGCCGGTCGGCGACACGATCACCAGCGAGGTGCGCGGCAGTGAAACGCCGCTGCCCGGCTTCAAGCAGGTGCAACCCCGTGTCTTCGCCGGCGTGTTCCCGGTGAACACCGAGGACTACGAGAATTTCCGCGATGCGCTGGCCAAGCTGCGCCTCAACGATTCGGCGCTGCACTACGAGCCGGAGGTTTCCACCGCGCTCGGTTTCGGGTTCCGCATCGGCTTCCTCGGCCTGCTGCACATGGACATCGTGCAGGAGCGGCTGGAGCGCGAGTACAACCTGGAACTCATCACCACCGCGCCCACCGTGGTCTATGAGGTGGCGAAGACCGATGGCACCACCGCCTTCGTTGACAACCCGTCGCGCCTGCCCGCGGACAACCTGATTGCCGAGCTGCGCGAGCCGATCATCACCGCCAACATCCTGGTGCCGCCCGAGCATGTCGGCGCGGTGCTGTCGCTGTGCAGCGAGAAACGCGGGGTGCAGAAGAAGATGCTGTTCCTGGGCGCGCAGGTGTCGCTGCAGTACCATCTGCCACTGGCCGAAGTCGTGCTCGACTTTTTCGACCGCCTGAAGAGCTCCAGCCGTGGCTATGCTTCCTTCGACTATGAGTTCAGCCATTTCCAGGCCGCGCCGCTGGTGCGGCTCGACATCATGATAAATGGCGACCGGGTCGATGCGCTCTCGATCATCATCCACAAGGACAGCTCTTATCAGCGCGGCCGCGAGCTGGTGGACAAGATGCAGGAGCTGATCCCGCGGCAGATGTTCGAGGTGGCGGTGCAGGCCACGATCGGCATGCACATCATTGCGCGCGCCACGGTCAAGGCGCTGCGCAAGAACGTGCTGGCCAAGTGCTATGGCGGCGACCTGTCGCGCAAGCGCAAATTGCTGGAGAAACAGAAAGAGGGCAAGAAGCGCATGAAACAGGTGGGTTCAGTCGAGATCCCGCAAGAGGCGTTTCTCGCAGTGCTGCAAGTAGGGCGCAAGTAGCGCGGAGGTTTGCCGGTGTTCGAACAGATCATTCAAGTGCTGTCGTGGCTGCTGGTGCCGGCGGCCCTCATCGTCTTCATCGACGACTGGTTCCTGCGTCCGCAGCGGCGCCTGGCTGCGCTGCCGGCCACGGCCGTGGATCCCGGCTGGCTGCGCGCGCTGTATACCGTGCTGCCGGTGCTGGTGATCGCTGGCGCGATAAAGCTGTTCCGCTCGGAGCGGCTCGACTTCTCGCTGGTGCTGGTCGTGATCTCGGCGGTTGGCGGTGTGATCTGGGCCATCGATGCCTGGGTGCTGCGCCGGTCCCGCGAAGGCGCCGCTGCAGCAGCCGGCAAGTCGGCGGCGGACGTGCCGGAGCCGGGCATCGTCGACTACGCGCGCAGCATGGTGCCGGTCGTGGTGTTCGTGCTGGTGCTGCGCTCCTTCCTGTTCGAACCCTTCCGCATTCCTTCGGATTCGATGATGCCGACGTTGCAGGACGGTGATTTCATCCTCGTGAACAAGTTCCGGTATGGACTGCGGCTGCCGGTGCTGAACAAGAAGATCCTGGATGTGTCCGAACCGAAGCGTGGCGACGTGGTGGTGTTCCGCTATCCACCGGATCCAGCCATCAACTACATCAAGCGGCTGGTGGGATTGCCGGGCGATCGGGTGAAGGTGATCTCGGATCGCATCTATGTGAACGACGTGCCGCTGGAAGAGCGGGATCTGGGCCGCTATTCCGATGGCTGCTACGAGAACATGCGGCTGTCGGAGGTCCATACCGGCGAGCATTCGCACCATGTGTTGTCGTGCAGGACACCCGATTATCTGGGCAGCACCGCGCTGCCCAGCTGCGGTCGCGACATCGGTCACAGCTACCCCTGCATGGAAGACGACGCGCAGGCGCAGGCCGGCATGACGGATCGCGGCGATTTCGCGGAGGTGACGGTGCCTGCTGGCAACTACCTCATGATCGGCGATAATCGCGACAACAGTGAGGATGGCCGGTACTGGGGCTTCGTCCCGGAGGCCAATCTGGTCGGCAGCGCCCGCCGAGTCTGGTTCAATTTCGACTGGCAGCGCGACCGCAAGATCAACTGGGGCCGGATCGGCACGCGGATCGAGTAGCAATCAGGAGAGGGTCATATGCGCAGTCGTCAGACAGGCATCACGTTCATCGGCTGGTTGTTCCTGCTGGCACCGCTGGCAATCGTCGGATACGCCGGCATCCGCCTGGTGCCCATGTATCTCAACTATTTCAAGGTCGTCAAGGCGCTGGAACAGACGGCGTCCGAGAACAAGGGTGAGACCACCCTCAATGTCGATGCCGTACGTCATGCACTGGACCGGCGCTTCGATATCGATGGCGTGAACTTTCCGGAAGTAAGCAGCATTGCAGTCACGCGTGACGGCACCAACTGGGTGCTGGACGCTGATTACGAAGACAGCGCGCCACTGTTTGCCGGCATCTCGCTGCTGGTGCATTTCGAAAAGCGTGCAGTTGTCGAGTGAATCTGCCGACGCCGCGATCCGCTCCTGGCTGCGCGGCGTGCTGGGCCGCGATGTGCAGCAGCTGGACCTGTACCGGGCCGCGTTGACGCATCGCAGTGCCCAGGAAGACAACAATGAGCGACTGGAATTTCTTGGCGACGCCGTGCTCGGCATGGTGATCGCTGCAGAACTCTACCGGCGCTTTCCGGCTGCAGACGAAGGGGACCTGAGCCGCCTGCGGTCGCGTCTGGTGAGCGCTGCGCCACTGGCTGCGATCGGTGCAGAGATCGGCGTCGGGCCGATGCTGCAGCTGGGCAGCGGTGAACTCAAGACGGGCGGTTTCCGCCGCGAGTCGATCCTGTCCGATGCGACGGAGGCGCTGTTTGGTGCCGCGTATCTGGAAGGCGGCGTGGAGTCAGCCCGTGCATTGATCCTCAAGCTGCTGGCCGGGCGGATCGACAGCCTTGAACCAGAGGCTGAGCTGAAAGACTCAAAGACGCGTCTGCAGGAATTGCTGCAGGGCCGTGGCGAGGCACTGCCGTCCTATGTGCTGGAAAGCGCGACCGGCGAGCCGCATGAGCAGGTTTTTTCAGTACGCTGTAGCGTGCAGCTTGAAGATGGATCCGTGTCCGCGGCTGGTGTCGGCTCCGGCCGCCGCCGCGCCGAGCAGGAAGCGGCATCGGACGTCCTGCTGCAATTGACCCAGCGGTGGAGCCGATGAGCGATCCGCAAGACAAGACAGGGCTCCCGCAGGACGCCGCTGCGGATGCGCCAACCACCACGCATCGGTGCGGCTTCGCGGCGTTGATCGGGCGGCCCAACGTGGGCAAGTCCACGCTGCTCAACGGCCTCACCGGGCAGAAGCTTTCCATCGTCACGCCCAAGCCGCAGACCACGCGGCATCGGGTGCTCGGACTGGTGAACCTGCCGGATGCGCAGATCGCCTTCGTCGATACGCCGGGACTGCATCGGCAGGAAGGGCGCGCGCTCAACCGTGCCATGAACCGCACCGCGGCGGCCGCGGCGCTGGATGCCGATGTCATCATCTTCGTGGTCGAGGCGCTGCGTTTTGGCGACGAAGACGGGCTGGCGCTGTCGCGTGCCGTTGAGTCCGGACGGCCCATCGTTGCCGTTGTGAACAAGGTCGACACCGTTTATCCGCGCGAACGGCTGCTGCCATTCCTGGAGCAGCTTGGCGCGCGCCACAACTTCGCCGAAGTCATGCCGCTGTCGGCACTGGACGCACGCGACATGCTGCGCCTGCAGCAGGTGATCGTGAAGCACCTGCCGCTGTCCGTGGCATTGTTCCCGCCCGAGCAGCTCACGGATCGCAGCAAGTCGTTCCGCATCGCCGAGATCATCCGCGAGAAGCTCACACTCGAGCTCAATGAAGAGCTGCCTTACGGCATCGCTGTCGAAGTCGAGGCCATGGGCGAGGACGAAGGCCAGCTGATGGTGTCGGCAGTGATCTGGGTGGATCGCGCGGGCCAGAAGCCCATCGTGATCGGCGCGCGCGGTGAACGCCTGAAGCGCGTCGGCACGTCGGCCCGTCGGGAGCTGAACGCCTTGCTCGATCAGCGCCTGCACCTGAGCCTGTGGGTCAAGGTGCGCGAGGACTGGGCCGACAGCGCACTGGCTTTGCGCCAGCTGGGCCTGGAATAGTCCGTACATGCAGCGCGTCGAACATACGCCCGCATTCCTGCTGCACCAGCGGCCGTGGGGCGACAACGGGCGCATCTTCGAGCTCTTTACCCGCGGCCATGGTCGCCTCAGTGTGTTCGCTCGCGGTGTGCGGGGCGCCAATGCGAAGCTGGCGGGCGTGCTGCAGCCATTCCTGCCCCTGCTCGTGTCCTGGGCGGGACGGGGCGAGGCGCCACGCCTCACGGGTGCGGAGCTGGATGGCAGCGTGATCGGTCGGACGCCCATCCCGCAGCCGCGGTTGATGTCCGCCTGGTACATGAGCGAACTGGTGCTGTCGCTGACGGCGCGGCACGACCCGCAGCCCGAGCTCTATGACCACTATCGCCAGGCGCTGGACGATCTGCGTGGCGCACCGAGCCTCGAGCGCACGCTGCGGCTGTTCGAGAAGCGGCTGCTCGATGTGCTGGGCTACGGCCTCACCGACCTCTTCGATGCGCGCTTCGACGACCAGGCTGAACTTGCGCGGCTGAAGCCGCAATTGCGCCAGGCGCTGGCGAACTGCCTGGAGGGGCGCAGCCTGCGCACGCGCGATGTGGCACAGTCGCTGCGGGATTTCGGGCGGGCACACCGCTAGGCGGTTGGATATGGCGGGGGTTTCTTCCATCGCGTTGGGTGTGAACGTGGATCACGTGGGTACCGTGAGGCAGGCCCGTCGCGCGCGCCATCCCGATCCAGTGCATGCCGCGCTGCTGGCAGAGCAGGCGGGCGCGGACAGCATCACCATGCACCTGCGTGAAGACCGCCGGCACATCATCGACCGCGATCCCTTTGCGCTGCAGGAGCGGATGCAGACCCATCTGAACCTGGAGATGGCAGTCACCGCCGAAATGCTGGCGATCGCACAGCGGCTCAAGCCCCGCGACTGTTGCCTGGTGCCGGAGAAGCGCACCGAGGTCACAACCGAAGGGGGCCTTGATGTGCGAGGCCAGCAGCCGTCGCTGCGCGATGCCGTGGCCCAGCTTGCCGCCGGCGGCATGCGCGTTTCATTGTTCATTGACCCGGATCCCGCGCAGATCGAAGCCGCGCATGCGGTGGGTGCTCCCGTGGTCGAGCTGCATACCGGTGCTTACGCCGAAGCGACGGGTGCCGCGCGAGCGCATGAACTGGAACGCCTGCACGATGCCGCCCGCCGCGCCCAGAGCCTGGGCATCACCGTGCACGCGGGACACGGCCTCGACTATCACAATGTGCAGCTGGTGGCGGCTATTCCCGAGATCGTCGAGCTCAACATCGGCTATGCGATCATCGGCCAGGCGCTGTTCACCGGCATCGGCGAGGCCGTGCGCGAAATGAAGGCCCTGATGCTCGCGGCGCGGCAATGAACCACCTGATCTTCGACATCGAGACGATTCCGGACGTGGCGTTCGGGCGCCGGTTGCTCGGTGTGCCCGGACTGCCGGATGCGGACGTGGCGTCGGCCATGTTTGCGCAGCGGCGCCAGCAGACGGGCAATGACTTCCTGCCGCTGGCGCAGCAGCGGGTGGTGTCCATCGCCTGTGCCCTGCGGCGCGGCGACACTCTCAAAGTGTGGAGTCTGGGCGATGCGCAGAGCGGCGAGCGCGAGCTGCTCGAGCGTTTCTTCGAAGGCATCGAGCGGTTCACGCCTGACCTCGTCTCCTGGAACGGCACCGGCTTCGATCTGCCGGTCATGCACTACCGCTGCCTGCTGCATGGCGTGCGCGCGGCGCGCTACTGGGAGCACGGCGATGAAGACAATGTGTTCCGTTACAACAACTATCTCAGCCGGTTTCACTGGCGGCATCTGGATCTCATGGATGTGCTGTCAGGCTTCCAGGCCCGTGGCCGCACCAGCCTGAGCGACATGGCAGTCCTGCTGGGCCTGCCGGGCAAGCTGGGTTTCTCCGGGGCAGAGGTCTGGGGTGCCTGGCAAGCGGGCGATATCGATGGCATCCGGCGTTATTGCGAGACCGACGTGCTCAACACCTATCTGGTGTTCCTGGGCTTCGAGCGCATGCGCGGACAGCTGGACGGTGCCGAATGGGAAGCGGAATGCGAACGGGTGCGCGCCTTGCTGCGTGCCTCGACTGAACCACACCACAAAGAGTTCCTGGATCAATGGGTCGGCGTCGCCCAGTAATTGCTGAACCGGTTATTGGACGCGTCGACGGCCTCAACCATGATGGTTGGGGCGTGGTGCGCGCCGGCAAGACAGTGTTCGTCGCCGGGGCTCTGCCTGGCGAGACGGTCGAATATCGCGTGCGCCGCTCGGAGCGCAGCCACGATGAAGCCGACCTGTTGCGCGTTATCGAGGCGGCGTCTGATCGGGTCGAGCCCGCGTGTGCGCATTTCGGCGTCTGCGGCGGCTGTTCCCTGCAGCATCTGGCGCCGGAATCGCAGTGGCGGATCAAGGACGGGATGCTGCGCGAGACACTGCGGCGGATCGGCAAGATCGAGCCGGTGGAGTGGCTGGCGCCGCTCGCCGGTGATCCCTGGGGCTACCGCCGCCGCGCCAGGCTCGGTGCGCGCTTCGTGCATTCCAGGGAACGCTCACTGGTTGGTTTTCGCGAGAAGATGAGCAGCTTCGTTGCCGATATCCAGCGCTGTGAGGTGCTGGTGCCCAGGGTAGGCGGGCTGATGGCAGAACTGTCCACGCTGGTGACGGCCCTGTCGATTCCGACGCGCATCCCGCAGATTGAAGTGGCCGTGGGCGACAACGTCACGGTGCTGGTGATGCGCACGTTGTCTCCACTGAACGGCGCGGACCGGCAGCTGCTGCGCGATTTCGAACTTGCGCACGATGTGCGCTGGCTGCTGCAGGCCGGCCGTCCCGACTTGCTGGAGACCCTGCATGGCGACAAGCCGGCGCTGCACTACGAGTTGCCAGCCTACGGTCTGAAGCTGGCGTTCGAGCCGGCGGATTTCATCCAGGTCAACGGTGCGATGAACCGCCTGCTGATCGACCGGGTGCTGGAACTGCTGCAACTGGATGCCGAGTCCGAGGTGCTGGACCTGTTCTGCGGGCTGGGCAATTTCACGCTGCCGCTGGCCACCCGCGCGCGCAGGGTGGTGGGCATCGAAGGTGACGCGGGCCTGATCACCCGTGCGCGCGCCAATGCCGAGGCCAACGGCCTTGCCAACGCGGCCTTCCACGTCGGAAACCTGGCGGGCGAGGACGCCGTGCAGCGCTGCATGGCGCTGGCGCAGGGGGGGCGTTATTCCCATGTGCTGGTCGATCCGCCGCGCACGGGTGCGCAGGATGTGCTGGCGGCACTGGCGGCGATGAAGCCCCGGCGGCTGGTATACGTGTCCTGCCACCCGGGAAGCCTGGCGCGCGACCTCGGG
>JBDSGY010000122.1:0-5559 GCA_039918755.1 Steroidobacteraceae bacterium | reverse complement strand
AAATGCGCGGCACCCCCGTCAGCAAGATCGTCGCGGTTCACACTGGTCAACACGATGTACGAAAGGCCCATCAATGCGACGCTCTCGGCCACTTGGGCCGGCTCATCGGCATCAAGCCACCCGCGCGGATTGCCCGTATCCACAGAGCAGAAACGGCAGGCGCGCGTGCACACCGCTCCCATCAGCATGATGGTGGCGGTGCCGGCGTTCCAGCATTCACCGAGGTTGGGGCACTTGGCTTCTTCGCACACCGTTGCGAGCTTGTGCGCGTGGACATTGCGACGGATCTCGGCATAGCGCTCGCCGGTAGCGGCCTTGGCCTTGAGCCAGGCAGGCTTGCCCGTGAGCGGCTTGACCGCCGGCGCATCGCCGCGCGGCTTCTGGCCATCGCGGATCGCGGTGAAGCCCTGGGGCGTGAGGTATTTCTCGCCGCTGCGCGCCGCGGTGCCAAACGGCGCTGCCGGCTCGACTACAACGCGGATTCCCTTGAGCTCAGACATGCGCGGTCATCCTCGCACGCCACGAAGCTCAGCGTCGAGTTGCGCCAGGCGCTCCGGAGTGCCGATATCAAGCCACGTTCCGGTGTGCTTCTGACCACCCAGGCGCCCGGCATCACACGCGCGCAGCAGCCACGGCAGCAAGGGGTACCGCCCGGGGGCTGCGCCATTGAAGATCTCGGGAGCCAGCAGCGCCACGCCGGAATAGGTGAGGCGCTCGCCCGCCACCGCCGTGATCCGGCCCTGCGCCAGATGGAAATCCCCTTTCAGGTTGTGCTCGGGATTCGGCACCAGCACCAGTTGCGCCAGGTCACCTGCGGTGAGCCTGAGCTGCGTGAAGTCGACGTCGGTGAACACATCGCTGTTGACGAGCAGGAATGGTTCTTCGCCCAGCAGCGACAACGCCTGCACCAGTCCGCCGCCGGTCTCCAGCGCCGGCCAGGGTTCGCGGCTGTACGCAATGCGCAGACCGAATTCGGAACCGTCCCCGAGCGCCGCGGCGATCATTTCACCGAGCCAGGAAAGATTGATGACGACATCGCGGATACCAGCCGCAGCAAGTCGTTGGAGGTGCCAGGCAATCAAGGGTCTGTCAGCCACTTCGAGCAGCGGCTTCGGGCAGGTGTCGGTCAGAGGCCGCATCCGCTCGCCGCGGCCTGCTGCCAGCAGCATGGCCTTCATGTGTGTTGTGCCAGCGCGCGCTCGTTCGCCGCTTCAAGACCTGGCGCGAGGCGCAGTTCGACGAACTGCGAAAAAGCGGCGAGTTCGGGATAGGCCTGCGCGGTGGCGCGCACGTATCCGAGTGTACGGGGCAGATCGGCCAGGTAGCCGGGCTTGCCATCGCGCCAGAACAGGCGCGCGAAGATGCCGAGCACCTTGAGATGCCGCTGCAGGCCAATGAGATCGAACCAGCGCAGGAATTGCTGCAGCGACTGCCCTGCCAATGCGACCCCCTCATCTCCCCCGGCCAGCAACCGCTCGCGATGCTGCGCCAGCCACGATTCGATGCGCTCGCGTGGCCACTCGACGTAGCAGTCCTTGAGTATGGACGCGAGGTCGTAACCCACCGGACCGCGCAGCGCATCCTGGAAATCGATGACGCCGGGTGAACGCTGCGCGGTGATCATCAGATTGCGGGAGTGGTAGTCGCGATGCACGAACACCTGCGGCTGAGCCAGCGCTTCAGCGGTCAGGAATTCGAAGGTCTCTGCCAGCAGCGCCAGTTCGGCGACGGATGGCTCGTACTGCAGATGCCGGCGGCAATACCACTCCGGCAGCAGCTGCATTTCGCGCAGCAATGTCGGTCGGTCATACGGCGGCAGGTGCAGCGAAGCTCGCTCACCGGCCAGCTGCAGCCGGGTCAGCGTGTGCAGCGCATCGGCATACATCTGGCCCGCGTCGCCACCTGAATTCAGTGCGGTGAGCAGGTGTGTCGACCCCAGGTCTTCGAGCACCGCAAAGCCCAGGCCCGTGTCGAAGGCATGCACATGCGGCACGTGTATGCCGCATTGCTCGAGCAGTTGCGACACCCGCAGGTAGGTGGCGAGGTCTTCATGCTCTGGCGGCGCATCCATGCCGATGCAGGTCGTGCCATCCATCCGCCCCAGACGGAAATAGCGCCGGAAACTGGCGTCGGCAGATGCCGGGACGATGCGCTGCAGGTCGAATCCGCCCTGGCTTTCGAGCCAGTGGCTCAGACTTTGGAGTCGGGGGTCGTCGGACATGATCCTGATGAACGGTAGATGAACGGAAGTTTCGCCCAATCGGGCAGGCTGGCAGACATTATAATCGGCCGCTCAATGCCCATGCCCCGCCATTTCCTGACTGTCGTCGCAGCTGTAGCAATTTGCCTGCCCGGCACACTGCTGCGTGCCGCGGAAGTGGCCAATCCCTACGATCTGCCACGCTGCCCAGACGATGCCGCTTCGCGGCGGCCCTCGCAGCCAATGGGCTCGGCGCTGACGCCGGACGAGCCGTTTGAGGTTGGCACCGGCACTCTGCATCTGGACAAGGACGGCAACGGTGAATTCGGTGACGGAGTCACTGTGCGACAGGGCGTGCATCAGCTCAGTGCCGATCGCCTGACCCGCAACGCCACGGAGGGCCGCATCGACGTCAGCGGCAAGGTTGAATACCGCAACCCGCAGATCGTCGTGCAGGGCGACACCGGCAGCTTCATCGGCGGTGATGCCTCGTTCGAAGGCGCCAAGTTCGAATTGCCGCTGCGTCCGGCACGTGGCGCGGCCAGCTCACTCTCGCTCAGCAAGGACGGCGTGCTGAAGCTTTCAGACGTGCACTACACCACCTGCCCGGAAGGACAGGTGGACTGGCAGATCTCCGCCCGCAGCGTGTCCATCAATACCACCAAGAGCGTCGGCACGGCCCGGGATGCCCGTGTTGAATTCTTCGGAGTGCCAATCATCCGTCTGCCGGTGATCTCGTTTCCCGTGGGCAGCGCGCGCAAGAGCGGCCTGCTGTTCCCGAGCCTGGGCAGTTCGTCCAACAGCGGCGTGCAGCTGGCGGTGCCGTACTACTTCAACCTGACGCCGCAGCAGGATCTCACGCTGACGCCGACCTATTACACCAGTCGCGGCCTCGATCTCAACGCGGAGTATCGCTACCTGCTGCGCAACGGCCATGGGCAGCTGGATGGCAATTTCCTGCCTGACGACCGCAAGTCGGATCAGACGCGCAGCCGCCTCAAGCTGAATGCGGTCAACGAACTGTGGCACGACTGGCGTCTCTCGATCGATGCCGAGAACGTCAGCGATGCGCGCTATTTCGAGGATTTCTCGCAGGGCGCCGATGGTGATAGCATCGCCTTCCTGCCACGCCGGCTGCAGTTGTCGTTCCGTGGCGAGCATCTGGATGCGGGCATGATCCTGCGCAACTTCCAGACGCTCGACCAGGACCTGTCACAGGTGGATCGACCGCACACGGAGCTGCCAAGACTCTATGCACTGGGCAGCTGGTCTTTGCCGGGCGCCTTGCCTTTGAACTATGGCTTCAACAGCGAAGCGGTGTACTTCCAGCACAGCGACGACGTCCAGGGGTGGCGCTTCGACGCCGCGCCGCAGGTCGGCCTCAACTTCGAAGGCGCCGGATATTTCCTGCGGCCATCGGCTGCGCTCGAGACCACGCAATATCGATTGACGGATACCCTGCCTGGAGAAGACCGCACACCAAACCGCACGCTGCCGATACTGAGCATCGATGGTGGCCTGCAGTTCGAGCGGGAAAGCGGCAGCCGCGGCCAGCGCCGCATGACATTGGAACCGCGACTCATGTATCTGTATGCCCCGTACCGGGAGCAGAACGGCCTGCCTGTGTTCGATACGGCCGAGCCGGATCTCAACTGGGTCGAGCTGTTCCGCACGAATCGTTACACCGGCATCGATCGGATCAGCGACGCCAATCAGCTCAGCGCCGGCGTGACGACGCGTCTGTACAGCAGCAGCAACGGCGCGCGCTTCCTGTCGACGACCATCGGACAGATCTTCTATTTCCGCACCCCGCGCGTGCGGCTGCCGGACGAACCGCCACCCACCGGCAATACCTCCGACCTGATTGCGCAGGTCGAACTGCAGGCCTTCAAGAACTGGAACGTGAGCAGCGGGCTGCAGTGGGACCGGCAGGAATCACGCACGGAAAAGGCCGAGTTGCAGCTGCGTTACCAGCCGGCGCCCCGCACCGTGGTCAATCTCGGCTATCGCTACCAGCGCGATCGGCTCGAACAGGCTGACTTCTCCACCGCGTGGCCAGTAACGGACCACTGGCGCGTCTACGGGCGCACGCTGTATTCGCTGCGGGACAACAAGTCCATCGAGCATTTCGCCGGATTCGAGTACGGCAGCTGCTGCTGGAACCTGCGGGCGCTGGCCCGGGACTACGTCAGTCGGCGCTCGGGCGAACGCGACCGCAGCTTCTACCTGCAGCTGGAACTCAAGGGCCTTTCCAATGTCGGACTGGCAGCAGACTCTTTTCTCGAAAAGGCCATTCGCGGATACTCCACCCGCGCGCCCCGCTGACGCGACTTCACTGATATTCAAGGAATTCTCCATGCTTCGCCCGATCCTGGCCTGCCTTGCCCTGTCGATTGCAGGCCTCGGCCTTGCTGCCGAACCTGAAGCACCGAAAACCGGTGTACTGCTCGACCGGGTGGTCGCCATCGTCAATGACGGCGTGGTCACGGAAAGCGAACTGGATGAACAGACCTCCATGATCACCGACCGCATGCGTGAGCAGAAGCAGACACCGCCGCCGGCCGACGTGGTACGCAAGCAGGTTCTGGACCGCCTGGTCGTGCAGGAAATCCAGCTGCAGCGGGCAACCCGGATCGGCCTGAAGATTTCGGATGAGCAGCTGAATGCCGCCCTGGGTGAGATGGCCCAGCGCAATAACCTGCAACTGGCGCAGCTGCCTGCCGCGCTGGCGCAGCAGGGCATCGACTATCCCTCCTATCGCGACAACCTGCGCAAGGAAATCACGTTGCAGTCGCTGCGCCAGCGCGAAGTGCTGGCACGCATCAATGTCACACCGCGTGAACTGGAACAGTTCATCGAACGACTCAAGCGACTGCCCAACGCGGACGACGAATACAACATCTCGCACATCCTGCTCGCCATACCTGCGGATGCCACGCAGGCGCAGGTGGACGAAATCTCCAAACGCGCGCAGGACATCTACGAGCGCTCGGCGAACGAGGATTTCTCGCGTCTCGCCATCGCGTATTCGAACAGCCAGACAGCCCTCGAGGGCGGCTCGCTCGGTTGGCGCAAGGGACCGGAACTGCCCACGGTGCTGGCCGAGATCATCGTCGGCCTCAAGCCGGGCCAGGTCAGCAAGCCGCTGCTCACTCCCACCGGCATTCACCTGGTGAAGCTCAACGACCAGCGCGGCACCAAGGGCAGCCGCGTCGAGGATCAGGTGCACGCACGGCACATCCTGATCCGCACCAACCAGCTGCAGGATGACGCCACGGTACGCCAGAAGCTCACCGCGATCCGCCAGCGCATCCTCAATGGCGAGGAGTTCAGCGTGTTTGCGTCGAGCATGTCCGAGG